>JABFXB010000125.1 GCA_013361975.1 Dermatophilaceae bacterium | reverse complement strand
GCTCGTGGCCGCCGCGGCCGTGGCGCTGCTCACCGGCTGCGGGGGAGCAGACCCGTCCCCGCCCCCGACCTTCGCAACGGTGCATCCGGCGAAGGTCACCAAGCTGCTCGTGTTCGTCGTCGAGAACCACTCGCTGGACGAGATGCGTGCAGCGATGCCCTACACGGCAGCGTTGGGAAGGCAGTTCGCGGTCGCGACGGCATACCGGGCGGTGACTCATCCGTCGCTGCCCAACTACCTCGCGATGACCGGTGGCAGCACGGCGGGCGTCACCGACGACGCCCCGCCATCTCGCCACACGACCGACCAGCCCTCCGTGTTCGGCCAGGCGCTGTCGCTGGGCAGGACGGCGAAGGTGTACGCCGAGGGCATGCGGTCGAACTGCGCCACGGAGAACTCCGGGACGTATGCCGTGAGGCACAACCCGTGGGCCTACTACCTGAGTGAGCGCCCCGCCTGCGACCGCTACGACGTTCCGGTCGGCGCGCTGGGCAACGACGCAGCGGGCGGTCGGCTCCCGAACGCCGGGATGGTCGTCCCCGACGTGTGCAACGACGCGCACGACTGCGACCTCTCCGTCGCGGACGGGTGGCTCCGGACCCAGATCGGGGCGGTGATGTCCGGTCCCGACTGGCGCGCCGGACACCTCGCGATCGTGGTCACCGCCGACGAGGACGACCACCGGCAGGACAACCTCGTCCTGACAGCCGTCGCCCACCCGTCGCTGCACGGCACCGTCGTCACGACGCCGCTGTCCCACTACTCGCTCGCACGCCTCTACAGCGAGGTCCTGGGCGCAGAGCCGCTGGGTCAGGCGGCCACTGCTCCCTCGATGGCCGCGGCACTCGGCCTCGAGGTCGCCGGCCACTGAGCACGAACCTCGCTCCAGCTATGGCGTGCGGCCGTCGGTGTGCAGGAGGTTGGCTGCATGAACATTCTGACGATCGTGTCTGCCGAGGTGGACGAAGGTCGAGCCGGCGACCTGGTGGACGGCTTCGAGACCCTGCTCGCCGGCGGTCTTCCGGACGGTCTGCTCGAGACCCGGCTGCTCGGAGACGGGCAGGGGCGATGGGCGATCCACTCGCTGTGGCGAGACCGCGCGGCGCTCGACGCCATGAGAGCGTCCGGTGAGCCGGCAGCCCCCGCGCTCTTCCGACGCTTCCAGGCGGAACCGACGCTCGCCGTGATGCGGGTGGTCGCGGGCAGCGAGCGGCCCTGACCCGGGTCGTCGACCGGTGTCGTCGACCGCGGTGGTTGCCGGACCGCGAAGGAGCTCAAGCCGGGACGGAGATTCCCTGCAGCCACGCCTGCCAGGCCGGCTCCTCGCGTCGCACGTAGTCCGCGGCTTGCGCGGAGAAGAGGTACGCGCGTACGCCGGCCGTCGCCTTGTCGCCGCCCTCGTCCCACGCGAAGACGCTCAGCATTCCCGGAACCGGCGCGGTGAGGCGGACCAGCGCCTGCCGCTCACCGAAGCGCTCGACCGTGCCGGTGGCCCCGCGCACCTCGACCGCGGTGCCCTCCTCGTGCAGCCCGAGCTCGTCCCGAAGGGTCGACCAGAGCGTCCCCGCGTCGCCGGGGTGGGAGGCGGCGGCTTCGAGGTGGGTGGCCTCCTGGCCGGGGAAGTGCGAGAGGTAGAGGCGCAGGTTGTCGAAGAACGGCATCCAGCCGGGAGCCATGGTGTCCCAGAACTCCGACTCCCAGGCGGCGCCGGTCCCGAAGCCGCTGCTGGTGACGCGGACGACGCAGGTTCCGCCGGACTGTGCTTCGACGAGGAACTCCGACGTCAGCGGGCTGAGCGCGTCGGGATCCTTGCCCATGAGGGCCGCCCAGTCCTCCTCGTAGACGAGGCGGCGCGGGGGCTCCCAGGCGGTGACCTGGCCGTCCGAGCCCATGTTCGGGCCCATGGTGAAGTGCAGGGAGCCGCCCTCGCGCTCCTCCATCTCGGTCGGTGTGAACCAGGCGCTCATGCCCTTGGCGGTGGCGATGGCCTGCCAGACCTGTTCGGGGGTGCCGGGGACCTCGACGCTGAACTCCAGGCGGTAGGGGACGTTCGGGGTGGTGCTCATGAGTTCTCCTGGGGAAGGGGGTGGGCGGCGACGAGGAGCCGGTGCGGGCGCCCGTCGTCGTGGTGGTAGCGAGCGGCCAGGTCGAGCACCGCGGCGGTCAGGTCGTCGGCAAAGGCAGCCCGGTCGGCGGCCGACCGGAAGCCGATCTGGGTGTCGATCGTCAGGGTCGGCAGACGCTTGCCCGACGCGCCGGCCCGACGTGCCAGGGCACCGACCTCGCGCACCATCCGGCCGGCCAGCGCGACGAGGTAGCTCGCCGACAGGCGGTCGGCGCTGGACTGCGGGTCTGCCGCGGACGCGCTGACGGCCGCCGGTGACACGACGTATGCGGCGGCCGTCGCCTGCAGCACGCGCTCGGTGATGCCCCCGTGCCGGCGCTCGCCGGACAGCTGCACCAGGCCGTGCACTTCCAGCGCCTTGAGGTGGTAGTTGACCTTCTGGCGCGTGATGCCGACTCGGGCGGCAAGGCCGGCGGCGGAGGCCGGGACGGCCAGCTCGCCCAGCAGACGGGCCCGGATCGGATCCAGCGCGGCGGCCGC
>JABFXB010000505.1 GCA_013361975.1 Dermatophilaceae bacterium | reverse complement strand
CCTGCCGACCGCGTCGTCCTCGACGCCGATGTCATCGCCAGCGTCTCGGCCGACGACGCCGAGTGGGCTCCGGTCGGACGTGCGGCAGTCGCGCTGCGCCCGCGCACGGAGGCCGAGGTCGCCCACGCGGTAACCGTCTGCGCCGAGCTGGGCGTGCCCGTCGTGCCCCGGGGTGCCGGCACCGGCCTCTCGGGTGGCGCGAACGCTGTCGAGGGCTGCCTCGTGCTCGACCTCTCGCGGATGAACCAGGTCCTGGAGATCGACGCCGACAACCTCGTCTGCCGGGTGCAGCCCGGCGTCGTCAACGACGACCTCAAGGCCGCGGTCGCCGAGCACGGCCTCTGGTACCCACCCGACCCGGCCAGCGCGCCGTGGTCGACGATCGGCGGCAACGTCGCGACCAACGCCGGCGGGCTGTGCTGCGTCAAGTACGGCGTCACGCGCGACTACGTGCTCGGCATGCGCGCCGTCGTCGGCGGACCGGCCGGCTACGGCAGCGTGGTCCGCTACGGACGGCGGACCGCCAAGGGCGTCGCCGGCTACGACATGACTGCCCTCATGGTCGGGTCGGAGGGCACGCTCGGCGTCGTCACCGAGGTGACGCTCCGCCTGCGTCCGGCCCTGCGCGGCACGCCGCGTACGGTCGTCGGTTCGTTCTCCAGCCTCGTCGACGCCGGTCGCGCGGTCGCGTCGGTGACCCGGCGCGGCCTGACCCCTTCGGCGCTCGAGCTGCTCGACCGCGAGTGCCTGCGCGCCGTCGAGGACTGGAAGCACCTCGGCATCGAGGCCGACGCGGAGGCCCTGCTCCTCGCCCGCGTCGACACCGCCGGCGAAGGAGGTGCAGCGGAGGCCCAGGCGGTGGTCGACGCCTTCGAGGAGGGCGGCCCGTTGTGGGCCGTCGTCTCGGGCGACGACGCCGAGGCCGAGGCGCTCTTCGCCGCGAGACGTCTCGCCTACCCGGCGCTGGAGCGGCTCAGCCCCGTGCTCACCGAGGACGTGTGCGTGCCACGGTCGGCCGTGCCCGAGATGCTCGGACGCCTCGTCGACATCGCCGCGCGGCACGACGTGCGCATGGCGACGATCGCCCACGCCGGCGACGGCAACCTCCACCCGCTGCTGCTCACGCCGGCCGGCGACGAGGCCGCCCGCGAGGCGGCCCAGGCGGCATTCGAGGAGATGCTCGACGCGGCGATCGGTCTCGGCGGCACGGTCACCGGTGAGCACGGAGTCGGGCTGCTCAAGCGCGACGGCATGCGGCGTGAGATCGACCCGCTGTCGCTCCGCATGCAGCAGGCGGTCAAGACGGCCCTCGACCCGCTCGGCATCTTCAACCCCGGAAAGGTGCTGTGACATGACGGTCCCCGGAGTCCGCGGCCTTGAGCCGGTGCGGCTGCCCGACGGGCGCACCCTCGCTGTCACCCAGGTCGCGGGCCGCCGCTGCAGCCGAGCAGGGCGTCCGGCCGGCGTGACCCGTGGGGAGTCCCCTTCGACCGTTTCCCGGCGCCGCTCGACGTCTTCCTCGGCGCCGACGACCTGTTCCGGCCGTTCGGCGAGAGTCTCGCCCGCGGCGGCGCGACGACCCACGTCTTCCCGGGCGGGCACGTGTCCGGCTTCGTCCCCGAGCGATGGGGAATCATGGGGTGGAGCGGGACGTTGGACGTGAGGACCGCGTACGACGAAAGGCCAGACCGTGCAGGACCCGACCGAGCTCTTCCAGTTCGAGAGCGACACCTCGCCGAGCATGCTCCAGGAGCTGCAGGCGTCCGTGCTCGTCGTCGCCCTCGGCGGATTCATCGACGCCGGCCACACCCAGCGACTGATGGCCGACCACATCCTCGAGACCCACGAGTCGCGGGTCATCGCGTCCTTCGACGTCGACCAGCTGCTCGACTACCGCGGCCGCCGGCCCGTCATGGTCTTCGACCGTGACCACTGGACCAGCTACGACGACCCGAGCCTGCTGCTGCACCGCGTCGTCGACAAGGAGGGCGTGCCCTTCCTGCTGCTCGTCGGACCCGAGCCCGACTACCAGTGGAACCGCATGGTCGAGGCCACGACGCAGCTCATCAAGACCTTCGGCGTCGACCTGACCGTCAGCGTGCACGGCATCCCCATGGCGGTGCCGCACACCCGCCCGCTCGGCGTCACCGCCCACGGCACCAACCCGCGGCTCATCGTCGGCAACGACCCGGCGTTCGGGCAGGTGCAGGTGCCCGCGAGCTTCTCGTCGCTGCTCGAGTTCCGGCTCGGTGAGTCCGGCCGCGACGCAATCGGGTTCGCCGTGCACGTGCCGCACTACCTCGGCCAGAGCGAGTTCGCCGACGCCGCAGTGCTCGGGCTCGAGCGCGTCCGTGCCGCCACCGGCCTCGACCTCGACCTGCGTGACCTCGCTACCGCCGCAGGGCTGAACCGTGCCGAGATCGCGCGGCAGATGGAGGAGAGCGAGGAGATCACGGCAGTGGTCCGGGCGCTCGAGCAGCAGTACGACACCTTCCTCGAGGGGCGCCAGCAGCGCAGCCTGCTCGCCACCGACCTGTCCGACCTGCCGACGGCCGACGAGATCGGTGCCGAGTTCGAGGCCTTCCTCAAGGACGTCGCCGACGACGA
>JABFXB010000412.1 GCA_013361975.1 Dermatophilaceae bacterium | reverse complement strand
CGCGTGCTCGCCGACGCCGAGACGCCGGTCGGCGTCTACCGCAAGCTCGCGAAGGACGCGCCGGGCACCTTCCTGCTCGAGTCCGCCGAGCACGGCGGTGTGTGGTCGCGCTACTCGATCGTGGGCGCCCGCAGCGCCGCCACGCTGACCGAGCGCGACGGGCAGGCCCACTGGATCGGCGAGCCCCCCGTCGGGCTGCCGGTCGACGGCGACCCGACCGCCGCGGTTCGCGACACGGTCGCGGCCCTCGCCACACCGCGTACGCCCGGGCTGCCGCCCCTGACGGGCGGGCTCGTCGGCGCCATCACCTACGACGCCGTGCGCCACTGGGAGAAGGTTCCCGACGGCGGCCGCGACGACCTGGGCCTGCCCGAGGTCGCCATGATGCTCGCCACCGACCTCGCCGTCTTCGACCACAGCGACGGCTCGCTGCTGCTCGTCGCGAACGCCGTCAACCACGACGCCACCGACGAGCACATCGAGGAGGCCTGGGCCGACGCCGTGGCCCGGCTCGACCGCATGACCGACGAGCTCGCGGCGCCGGCACCCAGCACGGTGGCGACCATCGAGCCGCTGACGAGCGAGCCGACGAGCAGCCACACCCAGACCGAGTTCGAGGAGATGGTCGAGGAGGCGAAGGAGGCGATCCGCGCCGGCGAGGCCTTCCAGATCGTCGTCTCGCAGCGCTTCACCGTGCCGTGCGCGGCCGACTCGCTCGACGTCTACCGGGCGCTGCGGGTGAGCAACCCGAGCCCGTACATGTACCTGCTGCGCCTGCCCCACCCCGACGGCTCGTCCTACGACGTCGTCGGCTCGAGCCCCGAGGCCCTCATCAAGGTCACCGGCCGGCAGGCGATCACCCACCCCATCGCCGGGTCCCGGCCCCGCGGCAAGAGCCCCGACCACGACGCCCACCTCGCCGAGGAGCTGCTGGGCGACGCCAAGGAGCGTGCCGAGCACCTGATGCTCGTGGACCTCGCACGCAACGACCTGCAGCGCATCTGCAAGGCGGGCACCGTCGACACGGTCGACTTCATGTCGATCCGCCGCTACAGCCACATCATGCACATCGAGTCGACGGTCGTCGGCGACCTCCGCGACGACCGGAGTGCCTACGACGCGCTGGTCGCCACGTTCCCGGCCGGCACGCTGAGCGGTGCGCCGAAGCCGCGGGCGATGGCGCTCATCGACGCCTACGAGGGGCTGCGGCGGGGGCTCTACGGCGGTGTCGTGGGCTATCTCGACTTCTCGGGCGACCTCGACATGGCGATCGCGATCCGCACGGCCCTCATCAAGGACGGCCACGCGCACGTGCAGGCCGGCGCCGGGATCGTGGCGGACTCGGTGCCGCACCTCGAGTTCGACGAGACGGTCAACAAGGCGGCCGCCGCACTGCGGGCGGTGGCGGCGGCCGGGGGCCTGCGACCGCTGGGGAACCACCGGGCATGACGGCTCTCACCCTGGACAAGAAGCGCGCCACGCTCGTCGTGCTGGTCCCCGCGGCGCTGCTGCTCGGCCTCACGACCCGCACGTGGGCCAGCGGCGAGTCCCGCGACGTGCTCAGCCGCGCGGTCACGGAGGTGAGCGGGGGCGCCGCGGCACCGGGGGTCGTCGGACTCTGTGCCGTGTGCGTCGTCGCCCTGCTCGGCCTCATGACGGGCGGCCGCGTCATCCGTGCGGTCTCGGCGGGCGTGCTGGTGCTGTCGGCGGTGGGAGCCGCGCTCATGACGCTGTTCGTCGTGCTGCGCCCGGTCACGACGGTCGCCGACGCGGTCGCGCGCGAGCTGGCCCGCACCACGGCTCCGGCGGCGACGGGATCCAGCACCGTGTGGGCGTGGCTCGCGGCCGCGGCGGCGGTTCTGCTCGCGCTCGGCGCCGTCCTCGCCGCCGCCTCGAGCCGCTCGTGGGCCGGCCTCTCCGGCCGTTACGACCGCGGCGCCAAGCCGGCGAGCGGCCCCCGCGGCGAGGTGCGCACGACGTGGGACGAGCTGAGCGAGGGTCACGACCCGACCCTGCGCGACGCCCCTGACGAGACCTGACAGAATGAGCAGCGTCGGCCCGCACGGGCGTGGAGCCGACCGGACGAGAGAGGACGCCATGGAAGAGCAGCACGAGGACCACGGTCACAGCACCGCCGCCTGGACGGGGGTCGGGGTCATCCTGCTCGGCACGGCGATCGCGTCCGTCGCGGTCGTCATCCCCAGCCTCGTCCTCGGCATCATCGGCGCGGTCGTCATCGTGGCCGGAGTCGTCGCCGGAAAGGTCCTCTCGATGGCCGGCTACGGCGCCGACAAGCACCACGCGCAGGCCGGGTCCGTCGTCGACGCCCCTGATGAGGCCGGCGCCGGGACCCTCGGCAAGAGCTGAGCGCAGTGCCGACCGTTCTCGACGAGATCATCAGCGGCGTCCGCGAGGATCTCGGGCGTCGCCGCGCCTCCCTGCCGCTCCCCGAGCTCGAGGCGCGCCTCCGCTCGATCGCCCCGGCGGTCGACCCGATGCCGGGAATCCGGTCGGCCGAGGGCGTCGCGGTCATCGCGGAGGTCAAGCGGTCGAGCCCCAGCAAGGGCGCCCTGGCCGACATCCCCTCGCCGGGCCGTCTGGCGACCGCGTATGCCGCCGGGGGAGCGAGCGCCATCAGCGTGCTCACCGAGCAGCGCCGCTTCTCAGGCAGCCTCGCCGACCTCGACGAGGTGCGTGCGGCCGTTCGAACTCCGTTGCTGCGCAAGGACTTCATGGTCGACGCCTATCAGGTCACCGAAGCCCGTGCACACGGCGCCGACCTGATCCTGCTCATCGTCGCGGGTCTCGACGACGCGCTGATGCGCGACCTGCACCAGCAGGCCCGCGAGCTCGGCATGACCGCGCTCGTGGAGGTGCACGACGCAGCAGAGCTCGACCGCGCGCTCTCGCTCGACCCCGTGCTCGTCGGGGTCAACGCCCGCAACCTCAAGACCCTCGAGGTCGACCCCCGCACCGTCACCGACCTGCTTCCCCGCGTGCCCGACGGCATCGTCGGTGTCGCCGAGAGCGGGGTGACCGGACCCGACGACGTCGTGAACTACGTGCGCGCCGGGGCCGGAGCCGTTCTCGTCGGCGAGGCACTCGTGCGTGACGGGGCGCCGGAGCACGCAGTGCGTGCGTTCATCGAGGCAGCGGCCGCCGTGCGCGCCGGTGCCGACCAGGAGTGATCATGACGACGTCCCAGGCACCGGCTCACGGCCGTTTCGGGGAGTTCGGCGGACGCTACGTCCCCGAGGCCCTCATCCCCGCCCTCGAGCAGCTCGAGGAGGTGTGGCACAAGGCTGTGGTCGATCCCGAGTTCGTCGGCGAGCTCGAGCGGCTGCAGCGCACCTACACCGGCCGGCCCAGCATCATCACCGAGGTGCCGCGCTTCGCGGAGCACTGCGGCGGTGCCCGCGTCATCCTCAAGCGCGAGGACCTCAACCACACCGGCTCGCACAAGATCAACAACGTGCTCGGCCAGGCGCTCCTGACCAGGCGCATGGGCAAGACCCGCGTCATCGCCGAGACCGGCGCCGGACAGCACGGCGTGGCCACCGCGACGGCCGCAGCCCTGCTCGGCCTCGAGTGCGTCGTCTACATGGGCCGCAAGGACACCGAGCGCCAGGCACTGAACGTCGCCCGCATGCGACTTCTCGGTGCCACGGTCGTTCCGGTCGACAACGGCAGCAAGACGCTCAAGGACGCCGTCAACGAGGCCTTCCGCGACTGGGTCGCAAACGTCGGGACGACGCACTACGTGCTCGGCACGGTCACGGGGCCGCACCCGTTCCCCGAGATGGTGCGCGACTTCCACCGGGTCATCGGCGTCGAGGCCCGCCAGCAGGTGCTCGACCTCGTCGGAAGACTGCCCGACGTCGTGTGCGCGTGCGTCGGCGGAGGCTCGAACGCCCTCGGCATCTTCCACCGGTTCATCGACGACGCGTCCGTCCGGCTCGTCGGCTTCGAGGCCGGCGGCGAGGGCGTCGAGTCGGGCAAGCACGCGGCGCGGTTCGCGTCCGGTGTCCCCGGCGTGCTGCACGGCGCCTACACCTACGTCTTGCAGGACGACGACGGCCAGACCATCGAGTCGCACAGCGTCTCGGCGGGCCTCGACTACCCGAGCGTCGGGCCCGAGCACGCCTACCTGCTCGACTCCGGCCGTGCGGAGTACCAGCCGATCACCGACGTCGAGGCGATGGAGGCCTTCTCGCTGCTGTCACGCACCGAGGGCATCCTGCCGGCCATCGAGAGCGCGCACGCGCTGGCCGGCGCGATGAAGCTCGGCCGCGAGCTGGGCCCCGACGCCGTCATCCTCGTCAACCTCTCGGGCCGCGGCGACAAGGACGTCCACACGGCAGCCCAGTGGTTCGGCCTCATCGACGACGACGGCGGGACACGCCTGCCCGACGACCCGGGTGCCAAGGGCATGGGGGAGCAGCTGTGAGCGTCGGACCCATCCTCGAGCGGTGCCGCGCCGAGGGGCGCGCCGCCCTCGTCGGCTACCTCCCCGTGGGCTTCCCTTCGGTCGAGGGGTCCATCGCCGCGATGCGGGTGCTCGTCGACGCGGGCGTCGACATCCTCGAGATCGGCGTGCCCTACAGCGACCCCGTCATGGACGGCCCGGTCATCCAGGACGCCGCGGTGCGCGCGCTCGCCGGTGGGGTGCACCTGTCCGACATCTTCACCGCCGTGCGGGCGGTCTCCGACGCCGGTGCCGGGGCCCTGGTCATGACGTACTGGAACCCGGTCCTGCGCTACGGGGTCGACCGGTTCGCCGGTGACCTCAAGGCCGCGGGCGGCGCCGGCCTCATCACGCCCGACCTCATCCCCGACGAGGCCGCCCCGTGGATCGCGGCCGCCGACTCGAACGACCTCGACAAGGTCTTCCTCGTCGCGCCGAGCTCGACGCCCGAGCGCATCGCCACAGTGACGGCGGCCTCCCGCGGGTTCGTCTACGCGGCCGCCGTCATGGGTGTCACCGGGGCGCGCGCGAGCGTCGGTGACGCGGCCGAGGCGCTCGTCTCGCGCACGCGCGAGCACAGCGACGTGCCGGTCTGCGTGGGCATCGGTGTCTCCACGGGCGAGCAGGCCACGCAGGTCGGGCGCTTCGCCGACGGCGTCATCGTCGGGTCGGCGCTCGTGCGCTGCCTCACCGAGGCCGACTCCGAGGAGCAGGGACTCGAGGCGCTCGGTGCGCTGGCCCGCGAGCTGGCGGACGGCGTACGCCGGGGTCGACCGTGAGCCTGCTCGGCGCGGTGCCGAAGGTCGTCGGCGCAGCGCTCCCCGCGGAGATCCCGTCGCCCAGCGTCGGCGTGTGGCACCTCGGGCCGCTGCCGATCCGGGGCTACGCCATGTGCATCCTCGCCGGCATCGTCGTCGCCGTCTGGCTGACGCAGCGACGGCTCGAGGCGCGAGGGCACCGCAAGGGCGTCGCCGTCGACATCTCCGCCTGGGCGGTGCCGTTCGGCATCCTCGGCGGCCGGCTCTACCACCTCATCACCACGCCGCAGCCCTACTTCGGCGAGGGCGGCGACCCGTGGAAGGCCTTCGCCATCTACGAGGGCGGCCTCGGCATCTGGGGCGCCGTCGCGCTCGGGGCTCTGGGGGCCATGATCGGCTGCCGCAAGAACGGGGTCGCTTTCCGCGACTTCGTCGACGCGGCCGCACCCGGGCTCGCGATCGCCCAGGCGATGGGCCGTTTCGGCAACTGGTTCAACAACGAGATCTACGGCGCGCCCACCGACGTGCCCTGGAAGCTGCGCATCTACCAGTGGGACACCTCGGCCGGCCGGGCGATCGTCGACGCTCAGGGCAACCCCGTCGTCAAGGGCTACTTCCACCCGACGTTCCTCTACGAGGCCCTCTGGTGCCTGCTGCTCGCGGCTTTCCTCGTCTGGCTCGGCCGCCGGCACTCCCTGAGGTCCGGGCAGGTCTTTGCGGCCTACGTCATGGGCTACCCGGTGGGCCGCATCGTCATCGAGAACATGCGGAGCGACTCGGCCAACCTCATCTTCGGCCAGCGGGTCAACACGTGGGTCTCCATCCTCGTGTTCCTGCTCGGTGCCTACCTGTGGAGGCGGTTCGGCCGCATGGAGCAGCCACTGCCGCCCGCCCCGAGTGACGAAAGCCACCCTTCGGGCGCCGGCGCGGACGTCCACACCGGTCCGGACTCCGACACCGCCGACCGCGGGCCCGAAGATCCTTCGGCAGGTGAGGCTCCGGACGCGTCAAACGACACGGCCTCCGCAGGCTCCGAGGCGGACCATCCGGCGCAGTCCTGAGGCGACAGTTCGGCGTCCGACTGTTCGGGCGTGAGCACGGCGTCTCACGATTCGGAATCCGCTGTATCAACAGGTAGGACGAGCGGCCTCTCCGATATCGTCGTCCAACAAGCCTGTGGCCAATGCCGTCCACATGCCCTGAGTCATGTCGTGTGGCCGGTCGCGGTCGCGGCCAGGTCCCAGCAGAAGGACGGTGAAATGTCGCCGCACACCCGCACCCGCGCCCTCTTCAGCGCGCACCCGGAGAGCTCCGGCCTCTACCGACGCGAGTTCGAGCACGACGCCTGCGGCGTCGCCATGATCGCGACCATGCGGGGGACGGCGGGCCACGACATCGTCGACCACGCCCTGACGGCGCTGCGCAACCTCGACCACCGCGGTGCCACGGGCGCCGACCCGTCCGTGGGTGACGGCGCGGGCATCCTCACGCAGATCCCCGACGCCTTCTTCCGGGCCAACGTGCCCTTCACGCTGCCCAACAACGGGGCGTATGCCGCCGGGCTGGCATTCCTGCCCCGCGACGCCGACGAGCGCGCGGCCGCAAAGGCCCGCATCGAGGAGATCGCCGTCGCCGAGAACCTCAAGGTGCTCGGCTGGCGCGAGGTGCCGGTCGAGGCAGACCTCGTCGGCGCCGTCGCCCGCGAGTGCATGCCGGCCTTCGAGCAGCTCTTCGTCAGCAGCGCCATCGGGCGCCAGGTCGCGCTCGGGCTCGACCGGCTCGCGTTCTGCCTGCGCAAGCGGGCCGAGCACGAGGTCGACGTCTACTTCGCCTCGCTGAGCTCGCGCACCATCGTCTACAAGGGCATGCTCACCACCGGTCAGCTCGAGCCGTTCTTCCCCGACCTGTCCGACCCGTCCTTCGCCACCGAGCTGGCCCTGGTGCACTCGCGGTTCTCGACCAACACGTTCCCGTCGTGGCCGCTCGCGCACCCGTACCGCCTCATCGCGCACAACGGCGAGATCAACACCGTCAAGGGCAACCGCAACTGGATGCACGCCCGCGAGAGCCTGCTGACGTCCGACATCATCCCGGGCGACCTCGAGCGGCTCTTCCCGATCTGCACCCCCGACGCGTCCGACTCCGCGAGCTTCGACGAGGCGCTCGAGCTGCTGCACCTCGGTGGCCGCTCCCTGCCGCACGCCGTCCTCATGATGATCCCCGAGGCGTGGGAGAACCACGCCACGATGGACCCCGCCCGCAAGGCGTTCTACGAGTTCCACTCGACGTTCATGGAGCCGTGGGACGGCCCCGCCAACGTCTGCTTCAGCGACGGCACGCTCGTCGGCGCGGTCCTGGACCGCAACGGCCTGCGCCCCGGGCGCTACACGGTGACGAACGACGGCCTTGTCGTGCTGGCCTCCGAGTCCGGCGTGCTCGAGCTCGACCCCACGACGATCGTCCAGCGCGGGCGCCTGCAGCCCGGCAAGATGTTCCTCGTCGACACCGAGCACGGCCGCATCGTCAGCGACGAGGAGATCAAGAGCCAGCTCGCGGCCGCCAAGCCCTATGCCGAGTGGCTGCACGCCGGGCTCATCCACCTCGAGGACCTGCCCGAGCGTGAGCACATCGTGCACACGGCGGCCTCCGTCGCGCGCCGCCAGCAGACGTTCGGCTACACGGCCGAGGAGCTGCGCATCCTGCTCACCCCGATGGCGAAGTCCGGGGGAGAGGCGCTCGGCTCGATGGGCACCGACACGCCCATCGCCGTGCTGTCGTCGCGACCGCGACTGCTCTTCGACTACTTCACCCAGCTCTTCGCGCAGGTCACCAACCCGCCGCTCGACGCCATCCGCGAGGAGCTCGTCACCTCGCTCGGCACCTACATGGGTCCCGAGGGCAACGCCCTGTCGGCGTCGCCGTCGCACGCCCGGCAGCTCGTGCTCGACTTCCCGGTCATCGACAACGACGAGCTCGCGAAGATCGTGCACATCAACGCCGACGGCGACCTGCCCGGCTACGCGACGCACGTGGTGCGCGGCCTCTACGACGTCACCGGTGGCGCAGCCGCGATGCGCGACCGCCTCGACGAGATCTTCGCCGAGGTGTCGCAGGCGATCCGCCGCGGTGCGCGCTTCGTCGTGCTCTCCGACCGCGACTCGGGCCGCGACCTCGCGCCGATCCCGTCGCTCCTGCTCACGGCGGCCGTGCACCACCACCTCATCCGCGAGAAGACGCGTACGCAGGTGGGCCTGCTCGTCGAGGCCGGTGACGTGCGCGAGGTGCACCACGTCGCGCTGCTCATCGGCTACGGCGCGGCCGCGGTCAACCCGTACCTCGCCATGGAGACCGTCGAGGACCTCGTCCGGTCCGGCGAGATCGAGGGGGTCACGGCCGAGAAGGCGGTGAAGAACCTCATCAAGGCCCTCGGCAAGGGCGTGCTCAAGGTCATGTCCAAGATGGGCATCTCGACCGTCGCCTCCTACCGCGGCGCCCAGGTCTTCGAGGCCATCGGCCTCTCGCAGGCGCTCGTCGACCGCTACTTCACCGGCACGGTCAGCCAGCTCGGCGGCGTCGGGCTCGACGTCATCGCCCGGGAGGCGGCCGAGCGCCACGCCCGCGCCTACCCGACCGACGGCGTGCAGCAGCCGCACCGGGTCCTCGAGGTCGGCGGCGAGTACCAGTGGCGCCGTGAGGGCGAGCCGCACCTCTTCGACCCCGAGACCGTCTTCCGGCTCCAGCACTCCACCCGCCAGCGCCGCTACGACATCTTCAAGCAGTACACCGGGCGCATCGACGACCAGACCTCGCGCCTGATGACGCTGCGCGGCCTGATGGGCTTCAAGCCGACGGGCGTCACCGGCCGGCTGCCCGTGCCCATCGAGGAGGTCGAGCCGGTCAGCGAGATCGTCAAGCGCTTCAACACCGGGGCGATGAGCTACGGCTCCATCTCCAAGGAGGCGCACGAGACGCTCGCCGTCGCCATGAACCACCTCGGCGGCCGCTCCAACACCGGCGAGGGCGGCGAGGACATCGACCGCCTCCTCGACCCCGAGCGCCGTTCTGCCGTCAAGCAGGTCGCCTCCGGCCGCTTCGGCGTGACGAGCCTCTACCTCACGCACTCCGACGACATCCAGATCAAGATGGCGCAGGGCGCCAAGCCCGGTGAGGGCGGCCAGCTGCCCGGCCACAAGGTCTACCCGTGGGTGGCCAAGACGCGGCACTCGACTCCAGGCGTGGGCCTGATCTCGCCGCCGCCGCACCACGACATCTACTCGATCGAGGACCTGGCGCAGCTGATCCACGACCTCAAGAACGCCAACCCGGCGGCCCGCATCCACGTCAAGCTCGTCTCCGAGATCGGCGTCGGCACGGTCGCGGCGGGCGTGTCCAAGGCGCACGCCGACGTGGTGCTCATCTCCGGCCACGACGGCGGCACCGGCGCGAGCCCCCTCACCTCGCTCAAGCACGCGGGTGCCCCGTGGGAGCTCGGCCTGGCCGAGGCCCAGCAGACGCTGGTGCTCAACGGGCTGCGCGACCGCATCGTCGTGCAGGTCGACGGCCAGCTGAAGACCGGCCGCGACGTCGTCATCGCCGCGCTGCTCGGTGCCGAGGAGTTCGGCTTCGCCACCGCGCCGCTCGTCGTCTCGGGCTGCATCATGATGCGCGTCTGTCACCTCGACACCTGCCCGGTCGGCATCGCGACGCAGAACCCCGAGCTGCGCGAGCGCTTCTCGGGCAAGCCGGAGTTCGTCGAGACGTTCTTCGAGTACATCGCCGAGGAGGTCCGCGAGAACCTCGCCGCCCTCGGCTTCCGCTCCATCGAGGAGGCCGTCGGCCAGGTCGGCAGCCTCGACCTCGACAAGGCCATCGCGCACTGGAAGGCGTCCGGTCTCGACCTCAGCCCGATCCTCGCCGTGGCCGACAACCCCAGCGGCGGCACGCTCTACCAGTCTGCCGGCCAGGACCACGCCCTCGACAAGGCGCTCGACAACGAGCTGCTGAGCCGGGCCCTGCCCGCCATCGAGAGCGGCGAGCAGGTGCGCACCGAGATCGCGGTCCGCAACGTCAACCGCACGGTCGGCACGATGCTCGGCCACCACGTCACGAAGGCCCACCCGCACGGTCTCGCCGACAACACCATCGAGCTGACGATGACGGGCTCGGGGGGCCAGTCGTTCGGGGCGTTCCTGCCGGCCGGCGTCACGATGCAGCTCTTCGGCGATGCCAACGACTACGTCGGCAAGGGCCTCTCCGGAGGTCGGGTCGTGGTGCGACCGCACCGCGAGGCGGCGCTCGTGGCCGAGCAGAACGTCATCGGCGGCAACGTCATCGCCTACGGCGCCACGACCGGCCAGCTCTTCCTGCGCGGGATCGTCGGCGAGCGCTTCTGCGTGCGCAACTCCGGCGCCCACGCCGTCGTCGAGGGCGTCGGCGACCACGGCTGCGAGTACATGACCGGCGGCGCGGCCGTCGTGCTCGGCCCGACCGGGCGCAACTTCGCGGCCGGCATGTCGGGCGGCGTCGCGTACGTCCTCGACCTCGACCCGGCCCTCGTCAACCCCGAGATGGTCGACCTGCTGCCGCTGCGCGACGAGGACGACGCCCCGCTGCGCGAGCTGCTCGAGGGTCACGTCCGGTGGACCGAGTCGCCGGTCGCGCGTGGCCTGCTCGACGACTGGGCGACAGCCCGCGAGCGCATCACGCTCGTGCTGCCGCGCGACTACCAACGAGTCCTCGACGTCCGTGCCGAGGCCGAGGCCCAAGGCCTCGACCTCGACGGGCCAGAGGTGTGGAACCGGATCATGGAGGCTTCCCGTGGCTGACCCCCAGGGCTTTCTCACCACCCGCGAGCGCGAGCTCCCGACCCGCCGCCCCGTCCCGGTCCGCATCCGGGACTGGAAGGAGGTCTAC
>JABFXB010000398.1 GCA_013361975.1 Dermatophilaceae bacterium | reverse complement strand
GGCTGCTCGGCGGCGACGGTCGTCGGCCGGGGCATCGAGGACGCCCGCGCCCGCGAGGCAGGCATGACCAACACGGTCACGGCCGCCGACCTCGGCCAGCTCATGGCTGCGGTCGCACGACGCGATGCCGCGCTCGGCGGCGTGGCGGTGCTCGGCCCGGTGGAGGAGCTGCTCTCGCGCCAGGAGCACGTCGACCAGGTCCCGGCCGGCCTGCCCGCGGGCACGCCCACGGCCAGCAAGTCGGGATGGGTCCCGGGCATCTCGCACGACGTGGCGCTGGTGCGGCCGCCGGGCGAGCCACCGTTCGTGCTCGCGGTGTGCACCACGATCGCGCTCGACGAGGCGGAGGCCGCCGCCTTCGTCGCCGGCATCGCGCGCGACGTCTGGGAGGTCGAGCACTCCGACGTTCCCGCGACCCCGCAGACGTATGCCGCCGGGCCCGGTGTCGTCGCCGACGGCCGGGGGAGCGGTCGGTGACAACGATCGAGCGGGTCACCACGACCGTCTCCTCCGTGCCCCTGCACACGCCGTTCGTGACGGCGCTGCGCCGCACCGAGACCACCGACACCGTCATCGTGACCGTGACCGACAGCGACGGCCGCACCGGGTGGGGCGAGGCCCCACAGGTGTGGCAGGTGACGGGTGAGTCGCTGGCGAGCGCGTCCGCCTGCATCGAGCAGATGCTCGCGCCAAGGGTCACGGGGCGGCGCCTCGACGACCGCGACGACCTCGCCGCCACGGCTGCCCTCGTCCAACGCGCCGTGGCCCGCAACTTCGGCGCCAAGGCCGCCGTCGACGCGGCGCTGCACGACCTCGTCGCGCAGGCGGAGGGCACCTCGGTGGCCGCGCTGCTCGGGTCGGGGGCGAACGGCATACGCGAGGGGCTGACGACCGACGTGACGCTCTCCGCAGGCGCCGCGCGCGCGCTCGCCGACAGCGCGCGGGAGCGCGTCTCCGACGGCTTCCGCACCCTCAAGATGAAGGTCGGCACCGACGCGAGCACCGACGTGCAGCGCGTGGCATCGGTGCGCGAAGCCATCGGACCCAACGTGGCGATCCGCCTCGACGCCAACCAGGGCTGGACCCGCGAGGAGGCCGTCCAGGTGATCCGGGCCCTCGAGGTGGCCGACCTGGGCGTCGAGCTCGTCGAGCAGCCGGTCGTCGCCGACGACGTCGAAGGGCTCGCCTGGGTGCGTGAGCGGGTCGGTCTGCCGGTCATGGCCGACGAGTCGTGCTACTCGCCGTGGGACCTCGAACGCATCATCCGTCTGGGCGCGGCCGACCTCGTCAACGTCAAGCTCGCCAAGTGCGGGTCGCTCACGGTCGGACGCGACATGCTGCGCCGGGCGCACGACGCCGGGCTGGGCACGATCGTCGGCTCGATGATGGAGAGCCACGTCGGGGTGGGGGCGGCGGCAGCCGTCGTCGCGGCCGAGCCCACGACGGCCGTGAGCGACCTGGACGCCGCGTGGTGGTCGGTCTCATCGCCGGTGGTCGGCGGCATCTTCTACTGCCGCAACGAAGTTCGGGTTCCGGCGACCGGCGGCTTCGGCATCTCGGGCTTCGCGTCGACGCACTGAGACCTCTCGCGCGACCGACATGACGAAGGGCCCCGCCGGAGCGGGGCCCTTCGTGCTGGGGGTGCGGCGTCGGGTCAGTTGCCGAGGACGCGCAGGGTGAACGTGCCCTCACCGTTGCCGGTGGTGGCGGCGTTGATGCCGACCGCGCGCAGCGACTCGAGGAACGTCTTGTCGTTGCCCTTCACCTCGCCGAGGTAGAGCTTCTCGAGCTTGTCGAGGTCGACGAAGACGGCGGTGTTCGACGACGTGACGTCGCCGACCGCCAGCTTGAACGCGTCGGTGTCGCCGAGCTTGCCACCCGACTTGAGGTCGTCGGCGTAGTCGGGCGTCGTCGCGACGTAGACCTTGTCGCCCTCGACCTTGTGGGTGACGGCGTCGCTGCTGCCGGTGGACATCTGGACGAGGCGGTCGATGATCTCGTCGGCGCGCTTGGCGTCGCTCGAGACCACCTTGGCGCCGGCCGTGAACGTGCCGCTCTTGAAGTCCTGGTCGGGCATCGCGATCGTGAACGACCGGCCGAGGAGCACCTTGAGGTCGTCGGGCAGCTTGACGTCGAGCTGCTGCTCGATGGTGGCGATCATGTCGTCCTGGCCGCCGGCGGCCGCGAGTCCGTCGATCTGCTTCTTCAGCTGCGGCCACGCCGAGTCGAGCATCTGGTCGGCGCCCGAGACGTGCACGGCCGCCATGGTGTTCGCGGGCAGGTTGGCCAGCTCGCTGCCGTTGCCCTTGACCGCCTTCGTCGCGTCGGCGCCGCGGACGACGCCCGCCAGCTCGACGTAGTCGGCGTCGAAGCGCAGGGCGGCGGCGACTCGGCCCTTGGCGCTCGCCATGGCCGCGGCGTCCATGCCGGAGCCCTTGCCGTCCAGCTTCGGCAGCTCCTTGATGCCGGTCGTCATGTCGAACCAGGCCGATGCGATGCCCTGCTCACCGAGGGCGCCCATGTCGCCGGTGAAGTTCGCGTTCTGGGAGAGCGAGCCCTTCTCGACCGCGGCCAGGGTGGCGTCGCCCGTGCCGCCGGGCGTGACGACGGCGTAGCCGTCCTTCATGCGCACGTCGGTCTTCGAGCCCTTGTCGCAGGCGAAGAGCCTGGTGAGGGCGTCCTTGGCCACGGTCTCGTCCTTGACCTGGATCGCGATGGCGACGTTCGGCTGGTCGGGCGTGCCGCCGGGGCGGACCGCCGCGCCGAGGCGGTCGCCGAGCCACGGCGCGACGTCCTTGTCGTAGGTGAGCTTCTTGACGCAGTCGTCGCCGGCGTTCTTCGAGGCCATCTCCCACAGCTTCTTGCGCGGGTCGTCGCTGCCGAGGGTGTCCTTGACGGCCTCGAGCTTGCCGAGGAAGCGGACGGCGGCGATCTTCTGGCCGGCCGACGGGTCGATGTCGACGCGGACGTAGCCGTACGCGTCGCCGGGGAGGACGTCGGACGGCTGCGTGCCGCTGCCGCTCAGGGTCTGCGCGGCGAAGACGCCCGCGCCGCCCAGGGCGAGGACGGTGGCCAGGGCGCCGACCAGCAGGCCGGTGCGCTTGCGCCCGGACTTGCCGGGGGCCGCCGGCTCGTCGGCGAGGGCGACGCCGGTGGCGTCTGCGGCGTCGGTGGCGTCGGTCTGCCCGGTCGCGGAGGGAACCGGGTGGCTGCCCGAGGGGACGGGGTAGGTGTACTGCGGGACGGGCGTCGTCGCGTCGGCCGGGATCGGCCGGGTGGCGTCGCCCGAGTGGTGGGTCGGCCCTGAGGGCACGTTGGGCTCGTTGGGTTCGGTCATGGTTGCTCCCCTGAAGTGTCGAGGTCCCTGCTCGGCGCGCGGGACGAGTGGACGATATCGGTCACACGGCGACGGCGTGGGCGGTTGAGGTAACGCTCCGACGGCGGTTTCGGCGCGACGGGTTCCTCGGGCTCGGGTGGCAGACTGCTGTGGTGCGGATCAGTCACTTCTGGACCTTGATGGACGACGAGTTCGGCGCGGCGTATGCCGGGTCGCTCGCGCGCGACCACGTCATCGGTGCGCTCGGCAACCGCACCGTGGTCCAGGCGCTCGACGACGGTGAGCCGCCACGCGCGGTGTGGGAGGCGCTCTGCGTCGACATGGACGTGCCGCCCGAGCGCAGGTTGGGCCGCGACGTCCGGGTGGCGCGTGGCGCCCAGGGCGGGCAGGTCGGCAGCTGACCGGCGTGTCGTCGCGACTTCGAACAGGTGTTCGGTAGGGTTACCCACAGGTCCTGCGTCACCACCCGCATCGTCCACAGGCCGTCTCGTGGTCCCACCCGATGTCGGCGCCGGCACCTAACGTCTGACCCGACAGCGGATCTCCCAGTGTGATCCGTCCCCGGGTCGCAGGTAGACGACCGCAGCGCAGACGGCAGACTAGGAGCCCGACATGGCAGCCATCCAGGCGAAGGCGATGGACAAGGACAAGGCGCTCACCTCGGTGATGGGCCAGATCGAGAAGAGCTACGGCAAGGGCGCGGTGATGCGTCTCGGTGACGACGTCCGGCCGCCCATCGAGGTCATCCCGACCGGCTCGATCGCGCTCGACGTGGCCCTCGGCATCGGCGGACTGCCCCGGGGTCGCATCATCGAGGTCTACGGCCCCGAGTCCTCGGGCAAGACGACGGTCGCGCTCCACGCCGTGGCCAACGCGCAGCGGGCCGGGGGCATCGCGGCCTTCATCGACGCGGAGCACGCGCTCGACCCCGAGTACGCCAAGAAGCTCGGCGTCGACACGGATGCCCTGCTCGTGTCCCAGCCCGACACCGGTGAGCAGGCTCTCGAGATCGCCGACATGCTGATCCGCTCCGGGGCCCTCGACATCATCGTCATCGACTCCGTCGCCGCGCTCGTGCCGCGCGCCGAGATCGAGGGCGAGATGGGCGACAGCCACGTGGGTCTGCAGGCTCGCCTGATGAGCCAGGCGCTGCGCAAGCTCACCGGCGCCCTCAACAACACCGGCACGACGGCGATCTTCATCAACCAGCTCCGCGAGAAGATCGGTGTCATGTTCGGCTCGCCCGAGACGACCACGGGTGGCAAGGCGCTCAAGTTCTACGCCTCGGTCCGCCTCGACGTGCGTCGCATCGAGACGCTCAAGGACGGCACCGACCCCGTCGGCAACCGCACCCGTGTGAAGGTCGTCAAGAACAAGGTGTCGCCGCCGTTCAAGCAGGCGGAGTTCGACATCCTCTACGGCCAGGGCATCTCGCGCGAGGGCGGCCTCATCGACATGGGCGTCGAGCACGGCTTCGTCCGCAAGGCCGGCGCCTGGTACACCTACGAGGGCGACCAGCTCGGCCAGGGCAAGGAGAACGCCCGCAACTTCCTCAAGGACAACCCCGACCTCGCCGACGAGATAGAGAAGAAGGTCAAGGAGAAGCTCGGCGTCGGACCGCGCGTCGACAAGCCCGCCGAGGTCGCGGACGTGCCCGTCGACTTCTGATCGTGCCGGCACACGAGTCCCCCCAGGACCGCTTGGCCCGCGCCGCGGCCGCCCTCGCCGAGGCGCAGCGTGTCGTCGAGGCGCGGGCCGCCGCGTCTGACGACGTTCCTGCGTCACGACAGCGCACCGGCGGCAGGGCCCGCACCCGTGCGCGGGCCGACGGTGACGCCTCACGCGGCGGCGCCGGGTCGCTCCCTCGCACGGGCTGGGCTGCTGCCGACCCCGCGGATCGGCCCGACTGGGCCCTTCCGGTGGAGGGCGCGCACACCGATGCTGCCCGAGCGGGGGAGCGCGGCGCTCGCGTGGGGGAGCCGCGCGACTGGGCTCCTCCGCCCGACGACGTGGAGTCGCAGATCCCCGAAGCCGACGCCGAGTCGGTGGCCCGGGCCATCGTGCTGCGCCAGCTGAGCATGGCGCCGCGCAGCCGGGCCCAGCTCGAGCGGAAGCTGCGCCAGCGGGGGTGCGACGAGGCGGTCGCGGCCAAGGTGCTCGACCGCATGACCGAGGTGGGGCTCGTCGACGACGAGGCGTACGCCCAGATGCTGGTGCGGTCGCGGCAGGCGGGCAAGGGCCTCGCGCGGCGGGCGCTGGCGCACGAGCTGCGCAAGCAGGGCATCGACCAGGAGGTCGCCGACGAGGCGCTCGGCCAGGTCGGTGCGGGCGACGAGCGCATCCGCGCCGAGCAGCTCGTCGCCAAGAAGCTGCGCTCGATGCGCGGCATGCCCCCGGAGGTCCAGGCCCGCCGGCTGGCCGGCATGCTCGCGCGCAAGGGCTACTCCGGCGAGGTGGCCTGGCCCGTCATCCGTGACGGTGTCGACGGTCTGCCCGAGCACCAGCGCGACTGAACCCGCCGGCGCTCGGAGCTGTCTCCGGTCTCACGGAGCCGGGACAGCACGAGGGGGTGAGGACCTTTCGGTCCCCACCCCCTTCGAGTGTTGCCGGAGGCTCAGGCCTGCGCGGGCACGACGGCGATCGCCGAGATGTCGAACTCGAGCTTGACCTTCTCGCTCACGAGGACGCCGCCGGTCTCGAGGGCCGCGTTGAAGGAGAGGTTCCAGTCGGTGCGGTCGATGGTGGTCTCACCCTCGAAGCCGACGCGGGTGTTGCCGAACGGGTCCTTGGCCGAGCCGGTCTCCTCGAAGGGCACCGTGACTGACTTGGTGACGCCGTTGATGGTCAGGTCGCCGGTGATGGCCCACTCGGAGCCGTCGCGCTCGACGTTCGTCGAGACGAACGTGATCTGCGGGTAGTTGGCGACGTCGAAGAAGTCAGGGGTCTTGAGGTGGCCGTCGCGCTGCTCGTTGTGCGTCGTGACGGAGGCGGCCTCGATGACGACCTTGACGGAGGAGTTGGCCGGGTTCGCGGTGTCGACCGTGGCGGAGCCCTCGAACTGCTCGAAGTTGCCGCGGACCTTGGTCACCATCGCGTGGCGGGCCGAGAAGCCGATGCGCGTGTGGGTCGGGTCGAGCGTGTAGTCACCCGAGATGTCGGAGACGGCGACGGAGGGAGCCTCGACGGCCTCGGTGGCGGCCTCGGCCTTGCTGCGGTTGAAGAAACCCATTGACGTGTCCTTTTGCAAGTAGGTGGTTAAATGTTCAACGACTATGTTGCCGGAGATTGGTTGAACTGTCAAGCACTGTCGTCAACGGGGTTGTCAGAGAGGCTATTCCCGGGCCGGGCTCGCGTCCTGCCAGGCGGACGGGCCGGCTGGCAGTCGCACGCCTGGGCACGCCGTACCCTTGTCGGTGCCATGACTATGCAGACCTCGGCGCACCAGCCCGCCGCCACCGAGAGCCGGACGAGCAGGACGTATGACGTGCGCACCCACGGGTGCCAGATGAACGTCCACGACAGTGAGCGCCTCGCCGGCCTCCTCGAGACGGCCGGCTACGTCGATCTCGCGAGCCTCCCGGCGGGGGAGCGGCCCGAGGTCGCCGACGTCGTCGTCTTCAACACCTGCGCGGTGCGCGAGAACGCCGACAACAAGCTCTACGGCAACCTCGGCCAGCTGCGACCGGCCAAGCTGAAGAACCCCGACATGCAGATCGCCGTCGGCGGCTGCATGGCCCAGAAGGACCGTGGCACCATCGTGCAGCGCGCGCCGTGGGTCGACGTCGTCTTCGGCACGCACAACATCGGCTCGCTGCCCGCCCTGCTCGCCCGCGCGGCGCACAACCGGCGCGCCGAGGTCGAGATCCTCGAGAGCCTCGAGGTCTTCCCGTCGACCCTGCCGACGCGTCGTGACTCGGCCTACAGCGCCTGGGTCTCGATCTCGGTCGGCTGCAACAACACGTGCACGTTCTGCATCGTGCCGAGCCTGCGCGGCAAGGAGCAGGACCGCCGCCCCGGCGAGATCCTCGCCGAGATCGAGGCGCTCGTGGCACAGGGCGTCGTCGAGGTGACCCTGCTCGGTCAGAACGTCAACACCTACGGCGTCGAGTTCGGCGACCGCCTCGCCTTCGGCAAGCTGCTGCGCGCCTGCGGCGAGATCGAGGGCCTGGAGCGGGTCCGCTTCACGAGCCCGCACCCGGCCGCGTTCACCGAGGACGTCATCCTCGCCATGGCCGAGACGCCCAACGTCATGCCGAGCCTGCACATGCCGCTGCAGTCCGGCTCCGACAAGGTGCTCAAGGACATGCGCCGCTCCTACCGCAGCACGAAGTTCCTCGGCATCATCGAGAACGTCCGGCGCCACATCCCCGACGCCGCCATCACGACCGACCTCATCGTCGGCTTCCCCGGCGAGACCGAGGAGGACTTCCAGGGCACGCTCGACGTCGTGCGCGAGTCCCGCTTCTCGAGCGCCTTCACGTTCCAGTACTCGATCCGACCGGGCACCCCCGCCGCCACGATGGAGGACCAGGTGCCCAAGGCGGTCGTCCAGGAGCGCTTCGACCGGCTCATCGCGCTCCAGGAGGAGGTCAGCTGGGCCGAGAACCGCACCCTGGAGGGGCGCGAGGTCGAGGTTCTGGTCGCCCCGTCGGAGGGCCGCAAGGACGCCGAGACCAAGCGACTGTCCGGTCGCGCGCGCGACAACCGGCTCGTGCACTTCGCGGTGCCCGAGGGGGCCGAGGTGCCGCGCCCCGGCGACATGGTCACCGTGGCGGTGACCTACGGCGCCCCGCACCACCTCGTCGCGGACTCCGGCATCGAGGGGGGCGCGTATGCCGTCCGGCGCACGCCCGGGGGAGACGCCTGGGCGGCGCTTCAGGACGCCCCGCAGGGCACCGGCAAGCCGGCCGTCAGCCTCGGCATGCCGTCGATCGGCCGTCCCGCTGCCGCGCCGGTCGCGCCGGGGTGCTCGATCGCCTGAGCCGGTTCGGGACCAGCCGGGCCGTCGTGCTTGACTGGGCGCATGACTGTGCGCCCCATCGTCATCACGGGTGAGCCCGTCCTGCACCGCTCGGCCGCCCTCGTGACCGAGTTCGACGATGACTTGAGGACCCTCGTCGAGGACATGTACGAGACGAACGTCGCCGCCAACGGCGTGGGCCTCGCCGCCCCCCAGGTGGGGGTGGGGCTTCGCGTCTTCGTCTGGAAGATGGCCAACGAGGACGGTGTGCCCGAGCAGGGCCACGTCATCAACCCCACGGTCACGACGTCGAAGATCCCGCAGGAGCGGCCCAACCCGGACGAGGAGACCGAGGGCTGCCTCTCGGTGCCCGGCGAGGCGTTCCCGCTCAAGCGGGCCGAGCGCGCCCACGTCGTGGGTCTCGACCTCGAGGGCAACCGCGTCGAGTTCGACGCCACCGGGTGGTTCGCCCGGTGCATGCAGCACGAGTACGACCACCTCAACGGCACGCTCTACGTCGACCGGCTCGACGAGCGGCAGTCGAAGAAGGCCCGCAAGGCGGTCAAGCGCAACGGCTGGGGCAAGCCCGGCAGCTCGTGGCACCCCGGCGTCGACCGTGACCCGTTCGGCCACGACGAGGAGCCCAGCGACGAGCACGCCGACGAGCTCATCGGCTGAGCGCCGCCGGTGGTGGATCGACTGACTGGCCCATCCTCGGGAAACCCCCTTGAGCACTGAGACCGGTGGGGCTGCAGCCTCGCCCATCGTCGCCGTCGTCGGTGCGACGGCCACCGGCAAGTCCGACCTCGCCCTCGACCTCGCCGAGCGCCTCGGGGGAGAGGTGGTCAACGCCGACGCCATGCAGTTCTACCGCGGCATGGACATCGGCACCGCCAAGCTCGCGCCCGAGGAACGGCGCGGGATCGCGCACCACGAGCTCGACGTCCTCGAGGTCACGCAGGAGGCGAGCGTGGCCGCCTACCAGGAGGCCGCGCGCGACGACTTCGCCGCCATCGCCGACCGCGGACACCGGGCCGTCCTCGTCGGCGGGTCCGGCCTCTACGTGCGCGCCGCCCTCGACCGGCTCGAGATCCCGCCCACCGACCCTGCCGTCCGCGCCCGGCTCGAGGCCGAGGCGGAGCAAGCCGGTGGCGACGCCCTGCACGCCCGGCTGCGGTCCGTCGACCCGCAGGCGGCCGCGACGATCCTTCCCCGAAACGTGCGTCGCGTCGTTCGCGCGCTCGAGGTCGTCGAGCTCACCGGGCGACCGTTCAGCGCCTCGATGCCCAAGCGTGAGCTGCGCTCTCCTGCAGTGCTGCTCGGCCTGCGCATGGAGCGCGACGTGCTCGACGCGCGCATCGCCCGTCGGGTCGACCGGATGTGGGAGCAGGGCCTGCGCGCCGAGACCGAGACCCTGCTCGGGCACGGGCTCAGGCACGGGGTCACGGCGAGCCGGGCCATCGGTTACAGCCAGGCGATCGCCGTCATCGACGGGCACCTCGGCGAGGTCGAGGCCCGCCTGGACACCGCGCAGGCCACCCGGCGCTACGCGCGCCGCCAGGAGTCCTGGTTCCGGCCCGACCCGCGCATCGTCTGGCTGGACGCCTTGGCCGACGACCTGCTCGACCAGGCACTCGCCGCGATCGGCGAGGCGCGTGCCACGCCGCCACACGGCATACCGGAGAATGGCTGACATGACGCGCTTCACCAAGGGCCACGGCACCGAGAACGACTTCGTCCTCGTCCCCGACCTCGAGGGCTCGCTCGAGCTGACGCCCGCCCAGGTGCAGCGCATCACCGACCGTCACGCCGGCCTCGGGGCCGACGGCGTCATCCGCGTGGTGCGCACGGCCCTCGCCACCGACGAGGCCGTTCGCGCGCAGGCTCCGCAGGCCGAGTGGTTCATGGACTACCGCAACGCGGACGGCTCCCTGGCCGAGATGTGCGGCAACGGCACGCGCGTCTTCGCCGAGTTCCTCCGGCGTGAGGGGCTGGCCTTCGGCTCCAGCTTCTCGATCGCCACGCGGGCCGGCGTCAAGGACGTGCGCGTCGTCGACCAGGGGTATGCCGTCGACCTCGGCCCGTGGCGCCTCGCCGACGAGGAGGGTGCACGTCGCGACGGCTTCGACATCATGGTCCGCCCGCGCCATGGCAAGCCCGTGCCGGCCCTCTCCCTCGACCTCGGCAACCCGCACGCCGTGGTCATGCTCCCCGAGGGGATCGCGCTCGAGAACCTCGACCTGTCCGAGGCGCCGCAGCTGCACCCGGAGCGCGCCGACGGCGCCAACGTCGAGTTCGTGCGGGCGGTCGGCCCGGGCCACATCGAGATGCGCGTCCACGAGCGCGGCGTCGGCGAGACCCGGTCGTGCGGCACGGGCGCCGCCGCCGCGGCCCTCGCGACCCGCTTCTGGTCGGGGGTCGAGGACCTCAGCCCGTGGACCGTCGACGTGCCGGGCGGGCGACTGACCGTGACCCCGCTGCCGGGCCAGCGGGTGGAGCTCGCCGGACCCGCCGCCCTCGTCGCCGACGGCGACTTCCCGCTCTGACGTGTTCGGCGGATCCACCGGGCGAGAGCGTCCGGTGGAGGTGGGTTCCCGCGCCCTGGCGCGACGGGTCACCTCGAGACGGCTGCGTCCCCTCCACGTCGGACCTCGAGGATGCGGAAGGCCTTCGCCGACGAGAGCCGCGTGCACGTCAGACCCCACGGCTGCGCGTTCAGCCACTTCTGGAGGGAGTCGGAGCCCAGGTGCCTCTGCACGACGAGGTATGCGACGCCGTCGTCGGAGAGGCGGAGGAGCCACCGCTCGAGCAGGGCGTGCAGGGCCGCCTTGCCGACGTGGATGGGCGGGTTCGACCAGATCGTGTCGAACCGGACGTCG
>JABFXB010000020.1 GCA_013361975.1 Dermatophilaceae bacterium | reverse complement strand
TGGACTCCTCCCCCGAAGAGTCCCGTCGTGGTGTCGCGCCCCCCGGGCGACGTCCTCACAGGCCACTCCCAGAGATACACCCGCAAAGCCGCTCAGCGAGCGTGTTTCAACTCAATCAATGAGTCGAAAACCGCTCAGCGACAAGGGATTTCGGGTCGCTCATGGGCAATTCGTCGGAAAGGGAGGCACAAGACCCAAACGGGCGGAAGCCGTGCTGTTCGGTCAGGAGCGAGGACGCCGCGGGCGCCCTGATCCCTGCCCGCCACGGCGCCCCTCGTCGAGAGCCAGCTCGATGAGCTGACCCGAGATGCGCGTGCCGCGCAGCCGCTCCCACGCGCCGGCAGGCAGGTTGGCGGGGAGCTCCACGAGGGAGTGGTCGGCGCGGATGTCGATGTGTCCGAAGTCGGCTCGGCCCAGGCCGCCCTCGTTCGCGATGGCACCGACGATCTGGCGGGGCTCGACGTGCTGCCGGCGGCCGACGGAGATGCGGTACGTGGCGAGCGGCCCTCCCGCGCCGCCGCGGCCGGCGCCCCGTCGGTCGCTGCGGTCCCGCCTCTCGTCGCGTCCCCGGCCGCCGCCCGAGCGGTCGTCGCGACGGTCGCCCCGCTGCCGGTCGTCGCGGTCGAAGGAGCGGCGAGCCGGGCGCTCCGGCTCGGGCTCGAGCAGCATCGGCTCGTCACCCTGGAGCACGACCGCCAGAGCAGCAGCCACGTCCGCCTCGGGCACGTTGTGCTCGTTGACGTAGTGCGCGATGACGTCGCGGAAGAAGTCGACCCGGTCGGTCGAGAGCGCCTCGGTGATCGCGTCGTCGAACCGCGTGAGGCGCGTCGCGTTGATGTCGTCGACCGTGGGCATCGTCATCTGCACGAGCGACTGACGGGTCGCCTTCTCGATCGCCTTGAGCAGGTGGCGTTCCCGCGGGGTCACGAACGAGATCGCGTCGCCGCTGCGCCCTGCCCGGCCGGTGCGGCCGATGCGGTGCACGTAGGACTCGGTGTCGGTCGGGATGTCGTAGTTGACGACGTGGCTGATGCGCTCGACGTCGAGGCCACGGGCGGCGACGTCGGTCGCGACGAGGATGTCGAGCTTGCCCGACTTCAGCTGCTCGACGGTGCGCTCGCGCTGCGCCTGGGCGACGTCGCCGTTGATCGCCATCGCCGAGAAGCCCCGCGCGCGAAGCTTTTCCGCGAGAGTCTCGGTCTCGTTCTTGGTGCGGACGAAGACGATCATGCCCTCGAAGTTCTCGACCTCGAGGATGCGGGTCAGGGCGTCGACCTTCTGCGGATAGCTGACCGTGAGGTAGCGCTGCGTGATGTTGGGGGAGGTCGTCGTCTTCGTCTCGACGGTGATCTCGACCGGGTCGGTGAGGTACTTCTTCGAGATGCGCCGGATCTGCGCCGGCATCGTCGCCGAGAACAGCGCGACGTGCTTGTCGTCGGGGGTGTCGGCGAGGATCGTCTCGACGTCCTCGGCGAAGCCCATCTTCAGCATCTCGTCGGCCTCGTCGAGCACGAGGAAGCGCAGCTGGCTCAGGTCGAGCGTGCCCTTTTCGAGGTGGTCCATGATGCGCCCGGGCGTGCCGACGACGATGTGCACGCCGCGTCGCAGCGCACTCAGCTGCACGCCGTACGCCTGCCCGCCGTAGACGGGCAGCACGTGCACGCCGGGGAGGCGGGCGGCATACCTCTCGAACGCCTCGCAGACCTGAAGCGCGAGCTCGCGCGTCGGCGCGAGCACGAGCGCCTGGGGCGCCTTCTGCCTGAGGTCGAGCCGGCTGAGGATCGGCAGGGCGAACGCGGCCGTCTTGCCGGTGCCGGTCTGCGCGAGTCCGACGACGTGGCGCCCCTCGAGCAGCGCCGGGATCGTCGCCGCCTGGATCGGCGACGGGTGCTCGTATCCGACGTCGCGCAGACCCTTGAGCACGCGCTCGTCGAGCCCGAGGTCGGCGAAGGTCACCTGCTCGGGCCCGTCGGGCTCGTCATGCTGCTCGGGCTCCATCCCTCGATCGCTCACCCCCCGACGGTAGTGGGTCGGCCGGGTGGGCGACACAGGCGGCGTCGCCGGCCCCCTGCGCACGCCTTCCGGCTCCTTGCGTATGCCGTCCGGCTCCTTGCGTATGCCGTCAACCCCCTCCGCTCGTCGGCTCAGTGCTCGGCCACCCACCTCTCGAGCTCCTCGACGCGGGCGGCGAGGTGCCTGAGGAGCTGGGCCTCGAGGGCGGACGGCGGGGGCTCCTGCGCTGCGCGCGGGATCGCCCTCGAGGGGCTCGGAGGGGTCGAGGAGGCGGTCGGCGCGTCGACCCCGGCCAGTGCGAGGCCGCTGCGGACCAGGGTGCGGGCCAGGGTCGATGGTCCGACGCCGACCTCGGTGGCCCGTGCGGCGAGGGCGTCGAACTCCTCGCTCGTCAGGCGGACGGAGAGAACCTTGGTGCGGTCGGCGGTGTGGCGGGTCTGTGGCACGAGGTCCTCCAGTGTGACGAAGTCATGCGTTGTCAGTGGTCGACCCTACAGTGGTTCCATGAGCACAGCAGCCGCGGTCGAGACCGAGAGCCTGGTCGACGTGCTGCGCTCGATGGCCGACACGCTGCGCGAGCTCACCCGTGACTTCCCGACGTGGTCACTGCCCGAGGCCGAGGTCG
>JABFXB010000457.1 GCA_013361975.1 Dermatophilaceae bacterium | reverse complement strand
GGTGGTCAGGAGAAGAACGGCAGGGGCAGGTGCCAGATGGGGTCGATGGCGACGCCGACGAAGAGGATCGTCAGGTACGTGATCGAGAAGTGGAACAGGCGCATCGGCTTGAGCACGTCCTCGGCGGCACCGGCGCGGGCCCGCGACAGCAGGCGATGGGCCTCGGCGAGGAACAGCACGCCCGAGACGACGGCCGCGACGGCGTACACCCAGCCGACCTGCTGGACGGGAATGAGGGCGAGAGACGTGAGCACCATCGCCCAGGAGTACGCGACGACCTGCTTCGCCACGACGACGAAGCGCTCGACCACAGGAAGCATCGGCACGTGGGCGGCCGAGTAGTCGTCCCTGTAGCGCATGGACAGCGGCCAGTAGTGCGGCGGGGTCCAGAAGAAGATGACCATGAAGAGGATGAAGGCCGACCAGCTCAGCGAGTCGGTCACCGCCGACCAGCCGATGAGCACCGGCATGCAGCCGGCAGCCCCGCCCCAGACGATGTTCTGAGCCGTGCGCCGCTTGAGCAGCAGCGTGTAGCCGAACACGTAGAAGAGCAGCGCAGCGAGCGCGAGCCAGGCGCTGAGCCAGTTGACGAGGAGTCCCAGCCACAGCGTCGAGAGCACGGTCAGCGCGACGCCGAAGAGCAGCGCGCCGCGCGGGCTGATCGTGCCGGTCACGAGGGGGCGCCGGCTCGTGCGGTGCATCACCGCGTCGATGTCACGGTCGATGTAGCAGTTGAGCGTGTTGGCCGCACCCGCCGACAGCGTGCCGCCCACCACCGTGGCCACGACGAGCCACAGGTGGGGCACGCCCTGCTCGGCCAGGAACATCACCGGGATGGTGGTGATGAGGAGCAGCTCGATGATCCGCGGCTTCATCAGCGAGACGTACTGTCCGACGAGGAACTTCACCCCACTGCCGTCCGGACCGTGCAGCGCCGACAGGTCGGCGCGGGGGTCCACCGTTGTCACTGAGATCCTCACCGCTGGTACGTCGCTCGGGCCCGTCGGGTACGTGAGCATTGCGTCGCAAGTCTAGACCGTCGCCGAAGTCGGTCGACACGCGCCGGTCCCCTCGGAGGTCCGGCCACGCCCAGCCGGTACCGCCCTTCGGGCGAGGTGTCGTCGCTCACAACGCACGGACTAGGCTCGGGACCGTACGCGATCCACGTTTTCCCGAAGGAGACCCGTTCCGTGCCCACCGCTGCATCCAGCACCGCCACCACGGCGAAGAAGCCCACCCGATCCAGCAGCACGCGGACGACGAAGACGAAGGGCGTGCTGGCACAGCGTGACCCGGGTCTCCCGCTGCCCACCGCGAAGAAGGCCGGATGGAGCGAGCTCGACGTCCGGGCCGTCGACACGACCCGCCTGCTGGCCGCGGACGCGGTGCAGAAGGTCGGCAACGGCCACCCCGGCACGGCGATGTCGCTGGCGCCGCTCGCGTACCTGCTCTACCAGAACGTCATGACGCACGACCCGTCCGACCCCAACTGGCTCGGCCGCGATCGCTTCGTGCTCTCGTGCGGGCACTCCAGTCTCACGCAGTACATCCAGCTCTACCTCTCCGGGTACGGCCTCTCGCTCGACGACCTCAAGTCGCTGCGCACCTGGGGCTCGCTCACGCCGGGCCACCCCGAGGTCCACCACACGCCCGGTGTCGAGATCACGACCGGTCCGCTCGGCTCGGGCCTCGCCTCCGCGGTGGGCATGGCGATGGCGCAGCGCCGCCAGCGCGGGCTGTTCGACCCCGACGCCAAGCCGGGCACCAGCCCGTTCGACCACAACATCTACGTCATCGCCTCCGACGGTGACATGCAGGAGGGCGTCTCGCACGAGGCGTGCGCCTTGGCCGGCCACCAGGAGCTCGGCAACCTCACGGTCGTCTACGACGCCAACCAGATCTCCATCGAGGACGACACCGACATCGCGTTCAGCGAGGACGTCGCCGCCCGCTTCGAGGCGTACGGCTGGCACGTCGTCGAGGTCGACTGGCGCAAGGACGCCGACGGCGCGACCTACGTCGAGGACGTCGACGCCCTCCTCGCCGCCATCAGGAGCGGCGAGAGGGTGAGCAACAAGCCGACCCTCGTCGTGCTCCACACGATCATCGCGTGGCCGGCCCCGACGAAGCAGAACACCGGCAAGTCGCACGGCTCGGCCCTCGGCGACGCCGAGGTCGGCGCGACCAAGGAGCTGCTCGGCTTCGACCCCAAGAAGTCCTTCACCGTCGAGCCGGCCGTGCTCAAGCACGCCCGCGACGTCGTCAAGCGTGGCAAGGCCGCCCACCGCGAGTGGGACAAGGCGTACAAGGCATGGCGCAAGGCCAACCCCGACCGCGCCGAGCTGCTCGACCGCGTCGTCTCCGGCAAGGCTCCGGCCGGCCTCGCGAGGGCGCTGCCGACGTTCCCCGCCGACGCCAAGGGCATCGCGACCCGTGCCGCGTCGGGCAAGGTGCTCAGCGCCCTGGCCGACGTCATGCCCGAGCTCTGGGGCGGCTCCGCCGACCTGGCCGAGTCCAACAACACGACGATGGAGGGTGAGCCGTCGTTCGTCCCCAGCGGCAAGCAGACCCGTGAGTGGAAGGGCGGCCCCTACGGCCGCACCCTGCACTTCGGCATCCGCGAGAACGGGATGGGCATGATC
>JABFXB010000002.1 GCA_013361975.1 Dermatophilaceae bacterium | reverse complement strand
GAGCGCGGCCGCCGCGCGACGGGCCGAGGACGGCCTCCCGCTGCCCGTGTCGCCGCCGTCGTCGGTGACCTCGGCGTCGCCGACCTCGCCGACCTCGTCGGGGTCGTGTGGGTCGTCGGGGTCGTCGCTCGGTCCGGCCGAGCCGGCATACGCCGGGTCCGGCTCGGCGAGCAACGCGCTCTCGTCGGATGAGAGCGCCTCGACGGTGCCGAGGTAGTGCGCCCACGGACCGGAGAGATCGGGGGTCTGGACGCCCTCGGCCAGCCGGCGGCGCACCTCCGGGTCGCCGAGGCGGCGCAGGGCACCAGCGAGCGCCCGCTCGTCCTCCGGCGGCACGAGCAGCCCGTTGACCCCGTCGTCGACCTGCTGCGAGAAGGGTGAGATGTCGGAGGCGAGCACCGGCAGTCCGTGCGCGTGGCCGAGGATGACGTTCTGGGAGGCCGTCGCCGAGCGGTAGGGCAGGGCGAGCACGTCGTGGTCGGCGAGGAGCGCTGCCAGGGCGTCGGCCGGCACGTAGCCGTCGCGGATCTCGACCCGGCCCGCGAGCGCCGGGTCGGACGCGAGGCGCCCGATGACACCACGGTTGGCGCCCCAGATCTCGCCGGCGATCGTGAGCGTGACCTCGGGGACCGTTCGCATCGCGCGCAGCAGCACGTCGATGCCCTTGTACTCGCGGATGAGCCCGAGGGCGAGCAGCCGGGTGGGCCCGGGCCGCGGGTCGCGCGAGATGGGGTCGCCCCCGGGCAGGTGCGGCGGCAGGTCGGCCACCGACACGCGACGGGCGCCGAGGTCGTGGGCCACGCGGGCCTGGTCGGCGCTGTGCACGAGCACCGAGTCGACCCGGGCGAAGAGCAGCGACATGAGCCGGGCGTCGCCCGCGTGCGGCTCGTGCGGGAGCACGTTGTGGCAGACGACGACCGACTGCGGCCGGGGGCGGGCAGCCCCCGGCACGGCACCTGCCGCCCGCAGCAGCGCCAGGTGCGCGGGGACGACGGCGGGCATGACGTGCACGACGAGGATGGCGTCGACGTCGCGCAGCCGGCGCCCGGCCCGCACCCACGTGTCGGGACGGGCCCAGCTGAGCGCCCTGATGGTCCTGGGGAACGGCGGCACCTCGGGCACGCCGTCGGGCACCGTGGCGTCGGCGTGGTGCAGCTTCGACGGGTAGAGGTGCGCCCACGACACGAGCGTCACGTCGTGCCCGGCGTCGGCGAGGTGGTGCGCGAGCATCGTCGTGTGGGCGGCGACACCACCTTTGTGCGGGTGGCTCGGGCCGACGATCGCGATGCGAAGGGCGGCCGACCCCGTCGTGTCGGGAGCCTCGTCCGAAGCCTGGCTGGCTCCCGGCGGGGAGCCCTGTGACAACGCGTCCGTCATGGTCCCCCGACTCTAGTTCCACGCGTACGCCCTCGGGCGCGCTCCCTGCGCACGTCGCGTGTCGGGCGGCCCACCTCGACCGCTCTAGGCTGGACGCATGCAGAACGAGGACGTGTGGCTGGTGGTGCCGCTCTACGACGAGGCCGCCGTCATCGCCGACGTCGTGGGCGAGGCCCGCTCCGTCTTCCCCAAGATCGTCTGCGTCGACGACGGCTCGCGCGACGCCTCCGCCGTCCGCGCGGAGCAGGCGGGTGCCGCCGTCGTGCGCCACCCGGTCAACCTGGGGCAGGGTGCCGCGCTGCAGACCGGCTTCGAGTACGCCCTCGGCGACCCGGCGATGCGCTATGTCGTCACCTACGACGCCGACGGCCAGCACCAGATCCACGACGTCGAGGTCATGCTCGACCGCATCCGCCGCGGCGACGTGCGAGTGGTCTTCGGGTCCCGGTTCCTCGACGAGCGCACCAAGGCCTCGGCCCTCAAGAAGTTCGTCCTGCGCGCGGCCGTGGCCTACACCAACCTCACCACCGGCACGCGCCTCACCGACGCACACAACGGCCTGCGCGTGCTCGACCGCGAGGTCGTCGCGAGGCTCGACATCACCCAGAACGGCATGGCCCACGCCTCCGAGATCGTGTCGCAGATCGGCTCGATGCGCTTCGGGGGCGAGCGGGTCCGCTACGCCGAGGAGCCGGTCCACATCCTCTACACCGACTACTCCCGGGCCAAGGGCCAGTCGCTCTGGAACGCCGTCAACATCCTCGCGGAGCTGATCTGGCGATGAGCAGACAGAGCCTGATCCAGGTCATCCTCATCCTCGGCACGCTCGGCGTCGCGTGGCGCCTGCTCGCCGGCTCCGGCCAGCGCACCCAGGCCGTGCGGCGGCTCGGCCTGCTCGTGCTCGCCGCCCTCGCCGTCTACTCGATCATCGACCCGAGCGGCACGTGGACCCGGGTGGCCAACTGGTTCGGCATCGGACGAGGCGCCGACCTCATCCTCTACGGACTCGTGGTGGCGTTCCTCGGCTTCGTCGTCACGACGTACAAGCGCTTCCGTGCCATGGAGACGCGCTACACCCGCCTCGCCCGGCGGATCGCCCTCGACGAGGCCCCGCCGGCCACCGAGCACGTGAACGAGCGCGTGAAGTCGACAGCAACCCCTGACACACTGTCGGGCGAAGCTCCCCCGACCCCTAGCGTGAAGGCAGCCGATGCCGACTGATCCGAGCACGAGCGGCCGTCCCGGACGCGACGACGCCTACGTCGTCGACACCCGGCGACGGGTCAAGAGCAACGGGGGCGGCGCGATCGCGTCGGGGTCGGGGTCGGGACGACGCGACCAGCGTGGTGACCGCCGCGACGACCTCGACGACCGCTACGACGACCGCTACGACGGCGGCCGCGGCCGACCGGCCGGTCGCGCGCCGCGCTACCGCTGGCGCAAGGGCCGGATCGTGCTCATCGTGCTGCTCGTGCTGCTCCTCGCCTGGATCGGCTTCCTCGTGTGGGTGCCCGTGCAGGCGTGGGGGGCGGTCGCCAAGGTCGACAACATCCCCTCGGGCGAGCGACCCACCGACACCTCCGGCCACAACTACCTCCTCGTCGGCTCCGACAGCCGTGAGGGCCTGACCCAGGCGCAGAAGAAGAAGTACGCGACGGGCAGCGCCGAGGGCAAGCGCACCGACACGATCATGCTCGTCCACGTGTCCGAGAGCGGCGGCAAGCCGGTCATGGTCTCGCTGCCGCGCGACTCCTACGTGCCCATCCCCGGCCACGGCTCGAACAAGATCAACGCCGCGTACGCCTTCGGTGGCCCGAAGCTGCTGACCACCACCGTCGAGCAGGTCACCGGCATCCACGTCGACGGCTACATCGAGATCGGCCTCGGCGGCTTCGCCGGTGTCGTCGACAGCATCGGGGGCGTCGACCTGTGCGTCGCGCGTGACATGAAGGACAAGCTCGCCGGGATCGACCTCAAGAAGGGGTGCCAGACGCTCGACGGCGGCAACGCGCTCGGCTACGTGCGCTCGCGTCACGAGGACCCCCTCGGCGACATCGGCCGGGCCGCGCGGCAGCGCCAGTTCCTCGGCGCCCTGATGAAGAAGGCGGCCACGCCGTCGACGGTGCTGATCCCCTGGCGCTACAAGGCCTTCGCCGACGCGTCGGCCGCCGGCCTGGCCGTCGGCCGCGAGACCGGCATCATCGACGCCGTGCGGGTGCTGCAGGCGATGCGCTCGGTGAGCAACGACGAGGGGCTGTCGCTGACGGTGCCGACGTCCGACCTCTCCTACCGCACCAGCGGCGGGGCGCTCGCCATCAAGTGGGACACCGAGCGGGCCAAGGCGCTCTTCAAGGCGCTCAAGGACGACGAACCCCTGACCGAGCCGCCGGCCGGCACCACCGTCGAGGGCGCGAAGAACAACTGATGACGGCTCCCCTGCTGCCGGCCGACGTCCTCGCCCGGATGCTCGCGGCCGACCCCGGCCGCCCGCGCCTCACCTGGTACGACGACGAGCCCGGCCCCACCGCGGGCGAGCGCATCGAGCTCAGCGCCCGCGTGCTCGCCAACTGGGTGTCCAAGGCCGCGAACCTCCTCCAGGACGATGCTGCCGCCGGCCCCGGCACCACCGTCGGCCTCGACCTGCCCGCGCACTGGCGCTCCCTCTACTGGGCCCTCGCGACGTGGTCGGTGGGCGCGACCGTCGTGGTCGGCCCCGAGGCGCCCGGCGCCGACGTGCTCGTCACCCAGTCGCCCGACGCAGCGGCCGAGCACGGCGGCGACACGGTTCTCGTGGCCCTGCCGGCCCTGGCGCGCAGCCACCCCGAGGCCGGTGCCGCACCCGGCGCCGTCGACGAGGCGCGCGAGCTGTCCACGCACGGCGACCTCTTCGCGCCGATGGCCGACCCCGAGCCGGGCGACGTCGCCCTGGTGGGGCCGGGCTCGGGAGCCGGCGGGACGGCATACGGCGACGTCGTCGTGGGCGACCCTTCGTGGGGCGAGGCACCCCGCGTCGTCGTCGGCGGCGAGCTCGAGCGGGTGCTGCGTCACAGCCTCGCGGCGTGGTCGGCCGAAGGCTCGGTCGTGCTCGTGCGGGGCTCGCGCGACGACCTGTCCGAGCGTTTCGCGTCGGAAGGCGTCACGCACGACGCCTGCGAGAAGGACTGAGCGACAACCCGCTAGGCGGACAGCCGGTCGAAGAGCGACCACGTGCGCGAGGCGACGACCCCGGTGCTGGCGAGGCCCGCGCGGGCCTGCGCCGCCTTGACCGCCTCACGCGTGGCGAGGTCGAAGACCCCGGTCTGGGCGACCCCCAGCAGACGCTGCACGGCGATGACCTGCGGCCCCGTGTCGCCGGTGCGCAGCACCGTCGAGCGGTCTGCGACGAAGGGGAAGTCGCGTGCCTCGAGGACGTCCCACAGCTCTGGTGTCACGACGCCGGTCTGGGGCACTGCGAGCGACCGCTGGAGCGAGACGACCTTCTCGCGGGTGACCGATCCGAAGACGCCGTCCACGGCGAGGCCGCCGAGCGCGCGCTGAAGCACTCGGACCGCGGCGCCACGTGAGCCGGTGGCCAGCGTGAGGCTCTTGTACGCGGTGTAGCTCGTGGCGACGTCGACCCTCGCGATCGCAGGGCTGGCCTTCGACGACGTGGACGCGTAGGCGGTCATGGCGGTGTCCCTCCCGGAGGTCGTGCTCGTGGTGCTGGTGCCGCCGGTGCTGCGCAGCTCGGCAGTCGTGAAGGCGGGCGCCGCCGTGTCGGTCAGCGCCACCGGGCGCACCGTCGCCGACCAGCCGCGGGCGGCGAGCGTCCGCTGCGTGCGGGAGTCGGCGACGCCCGTCTGCGGCAGGCCGGCGAACCTCTGGTACGCCGTGACACGCGCGCGGGTGAGCGGACCGAAGTAGCCGGTGACGGGGAGCGCCCCGAGCCGGGTCTGCAGCGTCCTGACGGCCGCGGAGGTCATGCCGAAGCTCAGCGTCGGGAGCGTCGCGGCGGCGCTGGTCGAGCCGGTGGAACCCGTCGATCCGGTCGCCGCGGCGCCGGTCCAGCCGCGCACCCAGAGACGGGCCTGTGTGACCGGGTCTGCGACGCCGGTCTGGGGCAGGCCCGCGAACTTCTGGTACGCCGTGACGCGCGCCCGCGTCAGGGTGCCGTAGTAGCCGGTGGTCGGCAGTGCGCCGAGCTTGCCCTGCAGGGTGCGCGCGGCAGCCGACGTCATGCCGAACGACAGGGTCGGGTAGGCGGCCGTCACGCTCTTCCAGCCGCGCGTCGCGAGGAGCTCCTGCGTGCGCAGGTCGGCCACGCCGGTCTGCGGCAGGCCGACGAACGCCTGGTAGGCGATCACCCGCGCCCTGGTCTGGTCGCCGAAGAAGCCGGTGGTCGGCAGGTGGCCCAGCCGCGCCTGCAGCTGGCGCACGGCTTCCGAGCGCATGCCGTGGGAGAGCTGCACCGGGGCGGTCGCGGGCACGGGCGTCGTCGGTGCCGGGGTGGGTGGGGTGGCGGGTCCCGTCGGCGAAGCCGGCAGTGCGGTGCCGGCCTTCGGCAGCGTCGTGAGGTAGCTGCGCGTCGGCACCCCGGTCCACCACGAGGTGCGCCCGGCGGCGCCGTCGTAGTTGAAGCTGAAGTGGATGTGGTCGGTGTGCGGCGACACGCCGGAGTACGGGGCCCACCCCCGCTCGGTCGCGTAGGCCCGCCACATCTTCCGGTTGTGGATGATGTACATGATCCCGAAGCGCCGGGCCATGGCCCCCTGGACCCCGTTGGCGTCGGGAGCCGTCAGCCAGTCGAGCACCGACTGGGCGACGGCCTCCTGCGCGGGGTTGTCGACGTTGAGCATCCAGTCCCAGGCGCGACCGTCGTAGTGCTCGGACTGCCCGCTGCCGCAGGTGCGCCCGATGAGGGCGGTCGAGCCCATCCCGTAGTGCGACGTCATCAGGCGGGCGAACGCGAGCACGCCGGGACGGGCGACGGGGTCGCAGACGGTCTGGCCCTGGTAGGGCACGTACACGTCGAGCCCGCTCGGGAGGGGGCGGCTCGGGGGCGCCTGCACCGCCGCCGCAGGGGTGGCAGCCATCGGGACGGTGAGGGCCGGGAGGGCGAGGACGAGGCCCAGCGGGCGTCTGCGCAGGGCCATGAGCAACCTCTTGCCGTGAAGGGACCGGAATGGGAGTTTCTCAACTCCCGCACCATTTATGCACTCCAGTCACACCGCTCACAAGGCAGTTGGCTGAATTACAAACCTGTACTTTCCGTGGGCGAGCACGTGCGCCGCGACCACAGATGTCCGGGCCCTGTGGGTCGACCCCACGGCACCGGGGCGCGGTCGCGCGGATAGAGTCCGACGCATGGACAAAGTCGTCTCCTCTCCCCGGGAGGCCATCGCCGGCATCAGTGACGGAATGTCGCTGTCGGTCGGCGGTTTCGGCCTCTGCGGCATTCCCTCCGTTCTCATCGCAGCGATCCACGACGCCGGGATCAGCGACCTCGAGGCCGTCTCCAACAACTGCGGCGTCGACGACTGGGGCTTGGGGATCCTGCTCCGCGACAAGCGGATCCGTCGCATGGTCAGCTCCTACGTCGGCGAGAACAAGGAGTTCGAGCGCCAGTACCTCTCGGGCGAGCTCGAGGTCGAGCTGACCCCGCAGGGCACCCTCGCCGAGCGCCTCCGGGCTGGCGGCTCCGGCATCGGCGCCTTCTTCACGATGACCGGTGTCGGCACGCAGATCGCCGAGGGCGGACTGCCCTGGCGCTACGACGACGCCGGCAACATCGCGGTCGCCTCACCGCCGAAGCAGACCCAGGACTTCGAGTGGATGGGCGAGACGAAGACGTTCGTCCTCGAGCAGGCCATCACGACCGACTTCGGGCTCGTGCGCGCCGCCAAGGGCGACCGCCACGGCAACCTCGTCTTCAACCAGTCGGCCCGCAACTTCAACCCGCTGTGCGCCATGGCCGGACGTGTCACGGTGGCCGAGGTCGAGGAGCTCGTCGAGCCCGGCGAGCTCGACCCCGACCAGGTCCACCTGCCGGGGATCTTCGTCCAGCGCGTCCTACCGCTCACCGCCGAGCAGGTCCTGGAGAAGCGCATCGAGCGCCGCACCGTCCGTCCCCGCCCCGCCTCCACCCAGACCGAGCAGGAGGCCTGAGATGCCACTGACCCGCGAGCAGATGGCGGCCCGCGCCGCGGCCGAGCTGTCCGACGGCGCCTACGTCAACCTCGGCATCGGCCTGCCGACCCTCGTCCCCAACTACGTGCCCGACGACGTGGAGATCGTGCTGCAGTCCGAGAACGGCATCCTCGGCGTCGGCGCCTACCCGCTCGACGGCGACGAGGACCCCGACCTCATCAACGCCGGCAAGGAGACCGTCACCCTGCGCAAGGGCGCGGCGTTCTTCGACTCCGCCACGAGCTTCGGCATGATCCGCGGCGGCAAGGTCGACGCCGCCATCCTCGGCGCCATGCAGGTCTCGGCCGGCGGCGACATCGCCAACTGGATGATCCCCGGCAAGATGGTCAAGGGCATGGGCGGCGCGATGGACCTCGTCCACGGCGCCAAGAAGGTCATCGTGCTCATGGAGCACAACGCCAGGGACGGCTCGTACAAGATCGTGAAGGAGTGCTCGCTCCCCTACACCGGCCGCGCGGTCGTGCAGCGCATCATCACCGACCTCTGCGTGCTCGACGTCACGCCCTCGGGTCTGGTGCTGCGCGAGCTCGCCCCCGGCGTCACGGAGGACGAGGTGCGCGAGAAGACCGAGCCCGAGATCACGGTCGACCTCACGGCCTGAGGTCGCCGCTCGTCGCAGCGGGGCGCCGGTCCACGTCAGGACCGGCGCCCCGCTCGCGCGTTCAAGCCGTCGTCACTGCCCGAGGCGCGTCGTCCACGAGTGGGTGCCTGCCGGCAGGGGTGTACCGATCACGAAACGGCCGGTCACGGGCTCGATGAAGAGCGCGCCGTCGCTGGCGCGCCGCACGAGCACGTCGTGGCGACCGTCGCCCGTGAGGTCGCCGACGGACTTGAACTCGCTGAACCCGCGCCAGTCGGTCGTGCCGATCACCTGGCTGGACTGCAGCGAGCCACCCCCGAGACCCGCGTAGAAGTAGAGCCGCCCGTCGCTCGACCTGACCCCTGCGACGTCGGTGCGACCGTCGCCGTCGAAGTCGCCTGCCGTGATGTGGCTGAACATCTGCCAGCCGGTGGTGATCTGGCGGGAACCGGTGAAGCCGCCCGCCCCGTTGCCGAGGTAGAGCACGAGGGTGCCGGTGCTGGTTCGCGCGAGCAGGTCGGTGTGCCCGTCACCGCTCAGGTCACCCACCGGCACGAGGAGGTTGATCCCGCCCCAGCCGGTGCCGATCTTGACCGGCGCGCGGTCCAGCCGGCCGGTGGCGCTGCCGGACCACAGCCACAGCGTGCCGTCGCTGCGGCGAGCGACGACGTCGGCGATGTTGTCCGAGTCGAACGGGCCCACGCCCGTCAGCAGGCTCGTGCCCGAGAAGCCGGTGGTCGTGAGCGTCTTGAGGCTGAAGCTCTTGTTGCCGGAGTAGGCGAGCGCCGCGGCCCCGGACCCGCTCGGCGTGAGCGCGTCACCGAGCGAGTCGGCCGTGAGGTCGCGCGGCAGGGTCGGGCTGGACACGGCCGGGGCCGACGTCACGGTCCACCAGGTGCTGCGCAGCCCCATCGCGCTGCGGAAGGCGTCGCCGCCGACGGTCACCGAGCCGGCCGAGCCGGTGACGCGCACCGAGACGATGCGCCCGCCCCAGTCGCCGCCGCCGGAACGGCTGAGGACCTCCAGTGACGACAGGGTGCCGGTCGTCGGGTAGGCCGCCTCGATGCGCGTCAGGGCGAGCGAGCTGGTCCACGAGTGGGTGCTGCCCGCCACGTCGACCCCGTCGTAGGGGTCGGCCTTGGCCACCTGGTAGGGCAGGGACGAGGCCACGGTCATCCCGCCGTTCGAGGAGCCGAACTCGGTGAGGGCCGCCTCCCCGTTGTAGCGCACCACCGAACCGGCGGTCGCCGAGGTGGCCGCGGTCGAGCGCGAGTCGAGCCGCGCCGTGCGCAGGGTGCCCGCCGCGTCGTAGTCGGCGATGCCTCGGTACACCTGGCAGCTCGTGGAGTCGCAGGTGTCGTAGGACACCGAAAGGGGGTGCGCCCGGGCGTATGCCGCGTAGCTGCGTGCCGCGATCGCCTGGGCCTGCAGGGCCGCGGCCGGCCACGAGGGCGGCATCTCGTTGGGCACGACGGCACGGGTGTGCGACTCGGCGTTGGTCGTGTTGACCGAGCGGGCTGCCGTGCCCCAGACGTGGGTCGTCACCGAGCCGGCGTAGTCGCGCTGCAGCCCCGAGGGCAGCTCGACGCGCAGCACACCGGTGGAGGGACGTGACAGCACCAGCGGTGTCGTCTTCCAGGCCTTCCAGTAGCCGCTCGACGTCCAGGAGGTGCCGGTGCGCCACTGGAGCGTCAGGCCGCCGCCGTCGGGCACGATCCGCCACGAGGTGCTGCTGCTGAGGACGGTGGTGGCCTTCCCGTCGGAGAAGGTCAGGCCCGCCTGCGGCGGCACTGTCGTGCCGCCCGAACCGAGGGCCGAGAGGTAGATGCGCACCTGGGGGGCGCCCTGCGAGGCCAGGGTGGTGCCCGGGTAGTAGAACGAGGTGATCTGGGCGGCCGTCAGCCCGGCGCGCGCGGCGCCGTTGGCTCCGTACTGCGACATCCCCCGACCGTGGCCCGACCCGTGGCCGCTCAGCGTGAAGGCCGTGCCGGCAGGGCGCGTGAAGGTCTCGACGACAGGGGTCGGCGACATGACGGTGAACGACTGGCGCCCTGCCGTCCAGATGCTCGCGGCGGAGCTGCGGATCGAGGAGATCTGGGCGTAGCCCGCGTCGCCGGGGCACTCCGTCTGGCCGTAGTCACGGTGTCCGCTCACGCGGCTCTTGGTCACCACGGTGCCCGCGGGGTACTTGCCGTTGCCGGCGGACGTGAAGGTGGCGGTGCCCGCCGGGTCGAAGTCGGCACGGTCGGCCAGCCACGCGATGACCTTCGAGACGGCGTCCGTCGTCGCCTGGCTGAAGGCGAGGGTCTGGTAGTCGCCGATGACGGAGACTCCGACCGTCTCAGTGTTGAACCCCGCCGTCTGGGCCCCCTGCACGAACCTCGTGAGGCTGCCGTAGCGGCCCTCGTAGACCTTGCCGAACCTGTCGACGAGGAACTGGTAGCCGATGTCGCACCAGCCGTTCGACTGCACGTGGTAGGCGTAGATGCCCCGCACCAGCGAGGCCGCCTGCGCCTGCGTGTAGTCGTTGGCGTTGACCGTGTGGTGCACGACCGCGCCCTTGACCCCCGTGATCGTCTCGGGGGTGCAGGTCCTGATGCTCTCGTCGGCGCCCCACTCGGCGCGTGTGATGATCGTCGGCTGCGTCACGGCGGCCACCGCGGAGCCGGGACGGGTGACGCCGACCTGTGCGTCGGCGGCGGACGAGCCCGCGTCGACGAGCGTCGCGGTGAGCCCGGCCGGAGCCGTCGTGCCGGAGGCCGCGACCCGCACCTCGAGTCCGGTGGCCCCGGCTGCGGTGAGCGGCTCGGTGGTCTTGGCTGCCCTCTTGGCGTCGGCCGAGCCCGGGTCGGGACCGTCGCCGTCGTCGACCGCGAGCTCGAACCACCGGCTCCACCCGGCGCTCGTGCGGGTCCGGGCCTCGACGGTGAGGCCGGCCGGTGTGGCCCCGGTGAAGGTCACCCCCGCCACGTCGAACGACGTTCCCGTGGACGTCAGGGCGGCCACCACCCGCTTGCCTGCAGCGCGCGCGCTCGGGGTCGCGACAGCGGCCGACCGCTGCTGCGCGAC
>JABFXB010000092.1 GCA_013361975.1 Dermatophilaceae bacterium | reverse complement strand
AGCAGCCGGCCGGCGAGCCCCATCGCGCGCGTGGTCGTGCCGGGCGCCAGGCCGCGCACCCGGATGCCCAGCCAGGCGAGCGGCGTGAGCACCACCATCGGCCTCCCCGCGAGCAGCGCGTCGACGATGCGCCGGGCGGCCCGGCCGGCGTCGACCGACAGGAGCGGCAGCGAGGCGGCCGGAGCGAACCACGAGTACTCCGCGGTGGCGTCGCCGCCGAACCGCGCGTGCTCGTGACCGCCGGTGCGCATGAGGCCCGGCACGATGGTCGTCGCGGTGACCCCGGTGCCGCTCAGGGCCGCGGCCAGGCCGTCCGTGAAGCCGACCGCGGCGAACTTGGCGGTGGCATAAGGCAGCAGGTGCGGCGGCGACACCATCCCGCCGATGGACGTGACCGTGCCGATGCGGCCACGACCTCGTCTGCGCATGTGGGGCAGCACCGTCATCGCCGCGTTGATCGGGCCCCATGCCATGGTGTCGATCGCGTCCTCGAACTCGTGCAGCACCAGGGACTCCGCGGGCGCCGCCTGGATGATCCCGGCCACCGTCACGAGCACCTCGATCGGGCCGAGCGTGTGCTCGACCCGCCCGACGAGCTCGCCGACGTCGTGGCGGTCGCGCACGTCGCACGTCTCGCCGGTGACGTCGCCACGTCGAGAGAGGTCGGCGACGGCCTGGTCGACCTCGGAGGCATCGCGTGCGGCGACGACCACGTGGTGGCCGCGGTCGACCAGCTCGCGGGCGACCAGGAACCCGAGCCCGCGCGACGCCCCGAGGACGACGGCCACGGGCTTGTCGCTCGGCTGGTCGTCGAGGTCCTTCGGGTGCTGCGTCATGAGTGCCTCCTCGGCTTCGCTGGGTCCCGACGTCGGCCGAGCGTCCGGGCCGTTTCCCCGACGACGAGCATGGGTAGGGGGCCCGACGTGAGAGCACTGACCTGGCACGGCATCGAGGACGTCCGCGTGACCGACGTACCCGACCCGAGGATCATCGACACCACCGACGCCGTCGTGCGTGTGACCTCGACCGCGATCTGCGGCTCCGACCTGCACCTCTACAAGGTGCTGGCCCCGTACCTGCAGCCGGGCGACGTGCTCGGGCACGAGTTCATGGGCGTGGTGGAGGAGGTCGGGCCCGACGTCGCGACCCTGACCCCGGGCGACCGCGTCGTCGTCCCCTTCAACATCGCGTGCGGACGCTGCTGGATGTGCCAGCGAGGCCTCTTCGCCCAGTGTGAGACCACCCAGAACACCGAGCAGGGCAAGGGCGCGAGCCTCTTCGGCTACACGAGCCTCTACGGCGCGGTGCCCGGCGGCCAGGCCCAGTACGTCAGGGTCCCGCACGCCGACTTCGGGCCGATCGAGCTGCCGCCCGACGGCCCCGACGAGCGCTTCCTCTACCTGTCGGACATCCTGCCGACCGCGTGGCAGGCCGTCGAGTACGCCGACGTCAACGCCAGTGACACCCTTGCCGTGCTGGGTCTGGGTCCCGTCGGCCAGTTCGCCGTCAGGAGCGCCCTGCACCGGGGTGTCGGTCGCGTCATCGGCGTCGACCTCGTGCCCGACCGCCTCGACCTCGCCCGCCGCACCGGCGCTGAGGTGGTCGACGCCGCGGACACCGACGTCGCGCAGGCGCTGAAGGACCTCACCGACGGCCGCGGCCCCGACGCGGTCATCGACGCGGTGGGCATGGAGTCACACGGAAACCCGTTGTCGGAGAAGGCGATCGAGGCCACGAGCCACATGCCCAAGCCGCTCGCCCGGGGCGCCATCGAACGCTTCGGCATCGACCGGCTGTCCGCGCTGCACACGGCGATCGCCGCGGTGCGCCGCGGTGGCACCCTCTCGATCAGCGGCGTCTACGGCGGCATGGCCGACCCGATGCCGATGATGGAGCTCTTCGACAAGGGCCTGACCGTCAGGATGGGCCAGTGCCACGTGCGCCGCTGGAGCGACGAGCTGCTCGACATCGTGCGGGGTGGGGAGGACGTCCTCGGCGTGGAGTCGTTCGCGACGCACCACGCACCTCTCGAGGAGGCGCCCGACCTCTACAAGCTCTTCCAGGAGAAGCGGGACGGCTGCCTCAAGGTCGTCCTCTCCCCCTGATCCGAGACGTCCGAGACGAAGGAGGACCGATGAGTGTCACGAGCTTCCAGGACCTGCCCCTCGCCGACCGCGACCGGGAGTGGGACGGCGACGCGGCGGAGAAGCGGGTCCGCAGCTGGGCTGGGGCCGAGGAGGAGCCGAACGAGAAGTACCGCGACGCCCACGTCTGGTACGACGCCGAGAAGAAGGACAACTTCACGGCGTACAAGCTCCTCGTGGCCGACGTCGTCGACGGTCGTCTGCGTGCCGTGCCGCGCGGTGTCATGGCGGCTGCAGCCGTGATGCAGGGCTCACGAGGCGGCGTCGACCTGCCCGAGAAGGACCGCGACCGAGTGCGCAGCCACTTGGCGAAGTACTACGCCAAGATGGGCGAGGAGGCACCGTGGGAGCGCGACCACGGCTGAGCCCGTCTCGCGCCCCCGGTCGCCACCTCCCCTCGACTCACGCGCAGCTCAGAAGACGGCTCCACCGCCCGTGACACCGACCACGGTGCCCGACACGTAGCTCGCGTCGGACGGCGAGGCGAGGAAGACGTACGC
>JABFXB010000424.1 GCA_013361975.1 Dermatophilaceae bacterium | reverse complement strand
GTGAACATCATCTTCGTGGAGCCGTCGTTCCCGGCGAACCAGCGCCGCTTCGTGCACGCGCTCGCCTCGGTGGGTGCCAACGTCTACGGCATCGGCGAGTCCGAGGAGGGGCACCTCGGCGACGACGTCCTCGGGGCGCTGCGCGGCTACTACCGCGTCGGGTCGGTCACGAACGTCGACCAGATGGTCGAGGCGGTGCGGTTCTTCCAGGACAAGGTGTGGATCGATGCGCTCGAGGCGACGGTCGAGGCGCACACGATGCCGGCGGCGCAGGTGCGCGAGGCGTGCGGCATCCCCGGCACGAGCGTGCGCACGACGTGGCTCTGTCGCGACAAGCCGTCGATGAAGGAGGCGTTGCGCCAGGCCGGTGTGCCCACGGCGGCCAGCGCCGCGGTCGACTCGGCCGACGAGGCGCGGGCATTCGCCGAGCGCGAGGGCTACCCGCTGATCCTCAAGCCGCGCGCGGGCGCCGGCGCCCAGGGCACGGTGCGTGTCGACGATGACCACGAGCTCGAGCAGGCTCTGCAGGGCTATGCCCGCGAGGGTGCGACGTCGATCGCCATCGAGGAGTTCGTCGAGGGCCACGAGGGCTTCTACGACACGATCACCCTGGACGGCCACGTCGTGCACGACTGGGCGACGCACTACTACCCCAACGTGCTCGAGGCGATGCGCCACCGCTGGATCTCGCCGCAGTTCATCACGACCAACCGCATCGACGAGCCCGGCAACTCCTTCTACGCGGAGGTGCGCGAGCTCGGCCGCCGCGTCATCCAGGCCCTCGGTATCGAGACGTCCGCCACGCACATGGAGTGGTTCTACGGCCCGAAGGGCTTGAAGTTCAGCGAGATCGGCTGCCGTCCCCCGGGCGTCGGCGCCTGGGACGTCTACTCCGCCGCCAACGACGTCGACGTCTACCGCGAGTGGGCGCACGTCATCACCCACCGCGCCCCAGAGCAGCAGATGAAGCGGACGTATGCCGCCGGCATCGTCGCGCTGCGACCTGACCGTGACGGGTCGATCACCGGCTACAGCGGCATCGACGAGATCCAGGCGCGCTACGGCGAGTGGGTCATCGACGGCCACTTCCCGCCGGTGGGCCACGGCACGCAGGGCGTCGAGGCCGGCTACATGGCCAACGCCTGGGTGCGGCTGCGCCACCCCGACTACGACACCGTCAAGGCGATGCTGGACGACGTCGGCCGCACCATCCGCGTGCATGCCGGCTGACGCGCGCCCTCGATGACGACGATCCTGCTCGGACCGCAGCGGTTCACGACGACCGTGGGCACGATGGTGCGCTCCCTCGACGTGGAGGGGCCCATCGCCATGGTCAACTCCGGCTGGGAGGAGCGCGAGTCCGACGACGCCGAGCTCGCCGACCACCTGGACGGTCGCGGGGTCAACCTGCGCCTCTACCGGCGGGCGTTCGAGCTGCTGCGGGCCGAGCCGCAGCTGCGCGCCGTGGTGCTCGACCACCGGTCCCGGCACGACGAGCTGCGCGCCTTCTACGGCATACGCCTCCAGTCGGCGTGGGACACCGTCTTCGCGGTGCGTCACCGCACGTCCCGGCACGGCATCGGCGAGGGCGCGGAGCGGTCCGCGCTGCAGGCCCTGCGTGACGTCGACGACTGGTACGCGTGGGAGGTGGCCCGGCTCGTCGAGCAGACGGCGGTGAGTGACGTGGTCAGGGGCAGCGCGGCGCTCGCGGCCCACCGCGCCGAGGTGGCCGAGCTGCTCGCGTCCTCAGCGGCCGTCGTCGTGGCCGGCGGGCACATCGGCCTGCTCATGGAGACGCTGCGGCTCTTCGCCGTGTCGATCCCGGCGACCACACCCGTCGTCGCGTGGTCGGCGGGAGCGATGGCCGTCTGCGACCCGGTCGTCCTCTTCCACGACTTCGCACCCCACGGCGTCACCGCGCCCGAGGTGCACGACCGCGGCCTGGGCCGGGTGCGCGGTGTCGTGCCGCTGCCCCACGCCCGCCGCCGCCTCGACCTCGACGACCGCGACCGGATGGCGGTCTTCGCGGCGCGGTTCCCGGCCCACCGCCTCGTGCCGCTCGACGCCGGAACCGTCATCCGGCTCGGCGCCGGAAGCGCCGACGCCGAGGGTCGCGCACTGCTGCCGGAGGGCACGCGCGTGCTGACCACCGCGGGCACCCTCGTCACCGAGGGGGCCGCGTGAGCACCCAGGCCCGCACGGCGCGCCTCGCCGTCAACCAGCTGCGCCAGCGGCTGCCGCTCGACGGGCCGGCCATCGACCGGTTCATCGAGCGCTTCGGCTGCCCCATCATCGAGGGCGAGCGCGCGACGTTCCTCTACCGGGGCGACGTCGACGAGGTGTGGGTGCGCCACCGTGTCGTCGGGCTGCCGGACCCGTTGCCGCTCAAGCGGATCGGCGACTCCGACCTGTGGGCGGTGACGACCGTGCTGCCCGAGGGCTCGCGCGTCGAGTACCAGATCGAGATCCGCAAGGGCGAGCAGTACGAGCGCTTCAACGACCCGCTCAACCCGCGCCTCGCGCACAGCCCGATGGGGTCGTCGTCGGTGTGCGCGGCCATCGGCTACCGGGTGCCCGACTGGGTGGCGTTCGACCCCGAGGCGCGGCCGGGCACGCTCGTCGAGGAGCAGATCCGCAGCAAGGC
>JABFXB010000097.1 GCA_013361975.1 Dermatophilaceae bacterium | reverse complement strand
GCGATGCTGTAGGCCATGGGGCCGCGGGCTGCGCCGGCCAGACCGAGCTCCTTCGCGTGGGCCGTGGCGTTGTTGAGCACGCCCTGGCTGATGAAGAAGCCCACCTGCGATACCGCGAGACCGCCGAAGGCCCACATCGCCAGCCGGCTCACCCCGCCGAGGCCCACGCCACGCAGCCCCCAGCGGGGCCGGTAGCGGAAGCCGGTGCGGCGCAGCGCCGGCACGAGCGAGAGCGCCTGCACGATGACCGACAGGGTCGCCGACCCGGCGAAGAGCCAGATCATCGGCCCGGTCCACTCCGCCGGCGCCCGCGGTCCGGGGCGGCCCGAGCCGGCCGGGTGGTGCTGCGGGAAGACCACGATGAAGAGCAGCAGCCCGGCGACGGCGACCACGTTGGCGACGAAGGGTGCCCAGGCGAAGGCCCCGAACCTGCCACGCGCGTTGAGGATCTGGCCGAGCAGGGCGAACAGGCCGTAGAAGAAGATCTGCGGCAGGCAGATGAGCGAGAACGCGAGGGCCAGCTGCTTGAAGTCGGGCGAGCTGTTGCGCGCGAGCAGCCACACGAAGGCGCCGGCCCCGGCCGTGACGACGACGGTGATGACGGCCATCCCGGCCAGCGCCACGGTGATGACGCGGTCGGTGAACTCCTGGCCGCCGTCCTCGAGCTTCATCGCCCGCGCGAGGGACGGGATGAGCACGGCGTTGAGGATGCCGCCGGCCGCGAGCACGTAGAGGACGTTGGGCAGCGTGTTGGCCAGGGAGAACGCGTCACCCGCCAGCTGGGCCCCGATGATGGCCGTGATGAGCGCGTTGCGCACGACGCCGAGGACACGCGACGCCACCGACCCGCCGAGCATGGTCAGGCTCGAGCGGGCGACCGACGGTGCCGCGGTCACGGTCGGGGCCGCCGTCATCGGCGGCTCGAGCACTCGTGCACGAGCGCGGTGACGCGGGTGAGGACGTCGGGGTCGACCTCGGGGAGGACTCCGTGACCGAGGTTGAAGATGTGCCCGGGCGCGCCTCGACCCTCCTCGACGATCTCGCGGACGCGGCGCTCGAGGGCCTCCCACGGCGCGAAGAGCAGCGCGGGGTCGAGGTTGCCCTGGACGGCATACGTCGGCCCGAGGCGCTCGACGGCGTCGGTGAGCGACACACGGTAGTCGACGCCGACCACGTCGGCGCCCGCCTCACCCATGAGGGTCAGCAGCTCCCCGGTGCCCACGCCGAAGTGGATGCGCGGCACGTCGAGGTCGGCGACGGCGCCGAGCGCGACCGTCGAGTGCGGCATGGCGCGGGCCTTGTAGTCGGCGCGCGAGAGGGCCCCGGCCCAGGAGTCGAAGAGCTGGACCGCGCTGGCCCCGGCCTCGACCTGCACCCGCAGGAACTCGCCCGAGATCTGCGCCAGGCGGGCGCACAGGGCGTCCCACAGCTCGGGGTCGCCGTGCATGAGGGCCTTGGTCTTCTCGTGGTTCTTCGACGGTCCGCCCTCGACGAGGTACGAGGCGAGCGTGAACGGGGCGCCGGCGAAGCCGATGAGCGGCGTCTCGCCGAGCTCGGCGACGAGCAGCCGCACGGCCTCGGTGATGAACGGGACGTGGTCGGCCGTCAACGGCACCAGCTGGTCGAGGTCGGCGCGCGACCGGATCGGGCGCCCCACGACCGGGCCGACACCGGGGACGATGTCGAGGTCGACGCCGATGGCCTTGAGCGGCACGACGATGTCGCTGAAGAAGATCGCCGCGTCGACGCCGTGCCGACGCACCGGCTGCAGCGTGATCTCGGTGACGAGCTCCGGGCGCATGCAGGACTCGAGCATCGGGATGCCCTTGCGGACGGCGCGGTACTCGGGCAGCGAACGGCCGGCTTGGCGCATGAACCACACGGGCGTCCGCGTGACCGACTCACGGCGGGCGGCCCGCACGAGGTCGCTCTGGCGGGTGGCAGGTGGGGCAGAGGTCGGCACCGGTCAATCCTGCCACGCGGCGGCTGGGCCTCCGCGCCACGCGCGCCCCGGCGCGCCCTGAGGACAGATCGCCCGACTGCGGCATACCCTCGTCTGGTGCACACGAGAACGTTGCCGGGCAGTCACGGCGCGGTCTTCGCGAGGACGCTGAGCGCCTTGCGAGACGTCCGGCTGCGCTCGGAGGTGCGCCTGACCGAGGTCCCGGCCCCGACCCGCATCGCGCCGTATGCCGCCGCGCTGACCGCCGACGTCATCGACGTCTCCGACCCCGAGGCCGACCTGGCCACCGGCCGCTTCGTGCTGCTCCACGACCCGGCCGCGCCTGACACGTGGGACGGCCAGTGGCGCGTCGTCACCTTCGCCCGCGCCGAGCTCGAGGCCGAGCTCGCCGGCGACCCCATGCTCGGAGCCGTCGGCTGGTCCTGGCTCACCGACTCGCTCGCGGAGCGCAACCTGACGTGGACGGCCGAGGCCGGCACGGTCACCCGGGTCGTCAGCGAGAGCTTCGCGGGGCTCGCCGACCGCGAGGCGAGCGTCGAGATGGAGATCCGCGCCTCGTGGACCCCGGTCTCGGGCGACGTCGTCGACCACCTGCGTGCCTGGGCCGACATGCTCTGCACCATCGCGGGCATCCCGCCCCTGCCTGACGGGGTCGTCCCCCTCCCGGGGCAGCGCCGGTGACGGC
>JABFXB010000423.1 GCA_013361975.1 Dermatophilaceae bacterium | reverse complement strand
GTCGCCCTCGCATCGTAGATTGAGAGCGCACGCGTGCCGTCGGACCACGCGGACAGGACGGGGAGGAGTCGCGGTGGGTCGTCGCGTCGCCCTCGTCACGTCGTCATACCACCCCCACCTCGGCGGCGTGGAGTCCCACGTGCGCAACGTCGCCCGCGAGCTGCGCGCCCGTGGCACGCAGGTCGAGGTGTGGACCGTCGACCGCGGCGAGCACCTCGGTGTCACGCGGCTCGACGGGACCGTCGTGCGCCACCTGCCGACGCCGATGCCCGCACGGTCGATGGCCGGGCTCGCCGGCTTCGCGGTCGCCGCGCCGCGCGCCTGGCGGGCCTGGCGGGCGGCCTTCCGCAGCTTCGGACCCGACGTGCTCCACGTCCAGTGCTTCGGGCCGAACGGGCCGTATGCCGCCGCGCTGGCGAAGCGGACGCGCACCCCTCTCGTGCTCTCCGCCCACGGCGAGACCTTCATGGACGACCACGACGTGTTCGGCACCTCGGCCCTCATGAGAGCGAGCCTGCGCCGCGCCATCTCCTCGGCCGCTGTGACGACCGGCTGCTCGGAGCAGGTGCTCGCCGACCTGCGCGACCGCTTCGGACTGACGGACGGCGTGGTCGTGCCGAACGGTGTGGGACCGGTGCCTGCGGGCCCGGCGGTCGGGACCACACCTGCGGGCGTCGACCTGCCGGAGGGGCCGGTCGTCCTCGGGGTCGGCCGTCTCGAGTCGACGAAGGGCTTCGACCTGCTCCTCGAGGCGGTCGCGGGCCTGCAGGCCGAGCCACCACCGGTCGTCGTCATCGGCGGTGTCGGCTCCCAGCGTGATGCCCTGCTCGCCCTCGCCGAGAGGCTGGGCCTGGGCGCGCGCCTGCGGCTCGTCGGCCCGCTGGACGAGGCGGCGGTCCATGCGTGGATGTGCCGTGCCGAGGTCGTCGTCGTGCCGAGCCGCATGGAGGCGTTCGGCATCGTCGCCCTGGAGGCCTGGCGCGCTGGAACGCCTTTGGTGGCAACGGCTCTCGGTGGGCCAGCCTCGTTCGTCACGGACGGCGTGGACGGTGTCCTCGTCGACCCGGTCAACACCGCCGCCCTGGGGAACGCCGTCGGTGACCTGTTGCGAGACGCGACTCGTCGGACCGCACTCGGCGCTGCCGGCCGCGAGTCGGCCGAGCGCTTCGGCTGGGAGGCCGTGGCCGGGGCCTACGGGTCGCTGTACGAGCGTGCGACCGCTACAGCGACGACCGGGCCTCGGGCCGAGCGGTGAGCAGGCCGAGCAGGAGCGGACCGAGGCGGCGGCCCCGGCGCGGGATGCCCCGGACGACGGCGTCGGAGTCGGCAGGGGTGAGACCCGAACGCGTCACCCGCAGCAGCCCGACGTAGAGCACCCCTCCGACCGCCGCCGCCGCGGCAGCCAGCAGCCACGGGTTTCCCTGCGCCAGGCGGGTGGCGAGCATCAGCAGCCCCGCGAGCGCCGCACCGATGAAGCAGGGCAGGGCGTCACGCAGCGCCAGACGCGCGGTCACACCCAGGCCGCGCAGCTCGGAGCGCGCCAGCAGCAGCAGGCTCGTCAGGGACCCGCCGATGTTCGCGACGACGGCACCCCAGATGCCCAGCGGGGGGATGAGCGCCACGGCCAGCGCCACGTCGACGACGAGGGCCACCGAGCTCGCCTTCAGCATCTCGCCTGCCGAGAGGCGGGCCGAGACGAAGGCGACGACGGGGCCGCCGACGGTGGCGAAGCCCGCCGCGACCCCCAGCGCGACGACGACGGGCCCCGCCTCGGCGAACTCCTGGCCGTAGAGCACCGGCACCAGCACGGCGAGCGGCACGACGGCGACCGCCTCGACGACGCCCACGACCGTCGCACCGGCCCGCATCACGCGCCGGAAGGCCGGGCGGAGTGCTGGCGCGTCGACCTCGAGCAGCCCCGAGATGGCGGGCACGATGGGTCCGACGAAGGCCTGGGCCGGCGCGAAGACGTGCCCGGCGAGCCCGTAGGCGAGGGCGAAGACCCCGACGGCGGCGGGTGTCGCCAACCAGTTCATGAGGAAGATCTCGCTGCGCGACATGACGAGCCCCGCGATGACGCCGGCCACCCCGACCGGCAGCGCGTAGCGCCAGAAGCCGGTGGGCATGCCCATGGGGAGCGCCGGTCTCAGCACGGCACGCCGGTAGGACGCCGAGATCGGGACGAGGCACAGCGCGACCGCCACGCCGGTGACGACCAGGCGGGTGGTCCAGACCGCGTCGGGGGTGCGTGCCAGGAGCACGACGACGACCACCGCTGCCTGCGTCGCCAGCGAGGTGGCGAGCGCGATCTTGGCCCCGTCGGCGGTCTTGTTCTCGATGGCAAGACAGGCGACGGCGCCGTCGAGGGCAGCCGGGAAGACGATGCCGAACACGACGGCGACGACGAGCGCCCCGGTCGGGACGTCGGCGAAGAGCAGGACGACGAGGGAGAGCACCGGGGTCACGACGAGCAGCCGGAAGCCCTGCGACTGCGACAGCAGCCTGGACACCGCGTCGGTGCGCCCCGCCGCGTGGGCCTTGGCGCCGAACTGCACCACAGCAGAACCGAACCCGGCGGTCAGGATGCGTGCCACGACCTCCATCAGTGCGGTGAGGAAGGCGAGTCGGCCGTAGTCGGCGGCACCCAGC
>JABFXB010000241.1 GCA_013361975.1 Dermatophilaceae bacterium | reverse complement strand
CTTGCCCTTCGTCTCGACGACGGCCATGTTGCGTCCGACCTCGCCGAGCCCACCGAGTGCGACGACCCGCAGGCCGTTGTCGGGGAGGGCGGGGGGCGTGGTCAGCTCGGGGTGGGGATGGCTCACAGGTGTCCTGTCATTCGGTGGTGCTGCCGGTTGCTCGAAGGCTCCGGGCAGAGGTCAGGTGACGGTCATCCGACCGCCGAGATGGCGTCGCGCACGAGCGCAGTCTGGGCGTCGTCGGCCTCGACGAGCGGCAGCCGGACGACCGGGGAGCCGATGAGGCCCTGCACGGCGAGGGCCGCCTTGGCCATGATCGCGCCCTGGGTGACGTTCATGACGGCGTTGACGAGCGGGGTGAGACGACGGTGCACGGCTCGGGCGTCTTCCCACCGGCCGTCGACGACGGCGTCGGCCATCTCGCGGTATGCCGCGGGGGCCACCTGCGAGGTGACGCCGACGAAGCCGACGGCGCCGTTGACGAAGTGTCCGAGGTTCATCGCGTCGTCACCGGAGTACCAGTCGAGCCCGGTCTCCTGCATCATCTCGCTGGCGAACCACAGGTCGCCGCGGGCGTCCTTGACCGCGGTGATGCGCTCGTGACCGGCGATGCTGAGGTAGGTCTCGCGCGCGATGGCGATGCCGGAACGTCCGGGGATGTCGTACAGCATGACCGGCAGCTCGCTCGCGTCGGCGATGGCCGTGAAGTGCGCGACGAGGCCGGCCTGCGGGGGCTTGTTGTAGTACGGCGTGACGGCGAGGACGGCGTGGGCGCCCGCCTTGGCCGCGGTCTGGACCGACTCGATGCTCTTGGCGGTGTCGTTGCTCCCGGCGCCGGCGATGATGACGGCGCGCTTGCCCACGGCGTCGACGACGGCCCGCAGCAGCTCGTCCTTCTCTGCGGCCGACGTCGTCGGCGACTCGCCCGTCGTGCCGGAGACGACGAGACCGTCGTGGCCGGCGTCGACGAGGTGCGCCGCGAGGCGCTGCGCCGCGTCGAGGTCGACCGACCCGTCGGATCTCATGGGCGTGACCATCGCCGAGAGAACACGTCCGAGGGCGGGTGCGTCAGCCATGGGCCCAAGGTTAGCGCCCCGTGCTCGGCGCTCTGGCTGGTGCCCATGCGTGAGGCGACGTGTGGGTCCACCGTGCGCCGTCGCGGGCCGCCGTGGTGGGCGCGCCGGGAAAGCGAAAGGCGAGGCACTACTCGCTCGGGGGTCCGAGTAGTGCCTCGCCACCCCCTACATCGCCGCTGCGCCGGAGGCGTTACAGCCGTGCCGAAGTTTTTTTCAACGGCCGTCCGGCCGGCCGGAGGAACGTTCGTAGGTGACCCAGTCGAAGCCCGTCCGGGGCTCGCGGGAGGTCTCGACCCAGACTTCGGGGTCGATCTGCGGGAAGGTGACCGAGCCCTCCGGGGACCGGTCGACCTCGGTGATCACCAGCCGGGCGGCATACGGCAGGGCGAGGCGGTAGACCTCTCCCCCGCCGACGACGAAGACCTCGCCGTCGTCGGCCACCAGGTCGAGCGCCTCCTCGAGCGAGTGGGCGACGTCCACACCGTCGCGGCTCCAGTCGGGGCTGCGCGTGACGACGATGCTGCGCCGGCCCGGCAGCGCGCCCATGGAGTCGAACGTGCGCCGCCCCATCACCATCGGGTGGCCCATGGTCGTGCGCTTGAAGAACTTGAGGTCCTCCGGCAGGTGCCACGGCATCGTCTCGCCGTCGCCGATCACGCCGTTGCGCCCGACGGCGGCGATCATCGTCACGTTGGGTCGCACCTCGGTCATGCGGCCAAGGCTCCCAGACGCGCCGCGCTCAGACGGCGATGGGGGCCCTGATGCCGGGCTCGGCCACGTAGTCGAGCAGCTCGAAGTCGTCGAGGTCGAAGTCGTCGATGTTCTTCTTGCCGGGCGTGATGCGCATGGTCGGGAGTGCGTGCGGCGTGCGACCCAGCTGGAGGCGCGCCTGCTCGAGGTGGTTGAGGTAGAGATGCGCGTCGCCCAGGGTGTGCACGAACTCGCCCGGCTCGAGGTCGGTCAGCTGCGCGATCATCTGGGTGAGCAGGGCATAGCTGGCGATGTTGAACGGCACGCCGAGGAAGATGTCGGCGCTGCGCTGGTAGAGCTGGCACGAGAGCCGTCGGCGGCCGTCGGGCCCGGCCGGCGACACGTAGAACTGGAACATCGTGTGGCACGGCGGCAGGGCCATGTCGTCGACGTCGGCGACGTTCCAGGCCGAGACGATGAGCCGGCGGCTGTCGGGGTTGGTGCGGATCTGCTCGATGACCTTGGCGATCTGGTCGACCCGGCGGCCGTCGGGCGTCGGCCAGGAGCGCCACTGGTAGCCGTAGATCGGGCCGAGGTCGCCCGTGACCGGGTCGGCCCACTCGTCCCAGATCGAGATGCCCCGCTCCTGCAGCCAGCGCACGTTGGTGTCGCCGCGCAGGAACCACAGCAGCTCGCCGATGATCGAGCGCAGGTGCAGCTTCTTCGTCGTCATGGCCGGGAAGCCGTCGGCGAGGTCGAACCGCATCTGGTGGCCGAAGACGCTGAGCGTTCCGGTTCCCGTCCGGTCGGACTTCTCCTGCCCGTGGGTCAGGACGTGGTCGAGGAGGTCGAGGTACTGCCGCACGTCCGGAAGCGTAACCCGC
>JABFXB010000110.1 GCA_013361975.1 Dermatophilaceae bacterium | reverse complement strand
GGTCGGCGCGGAGGTCGGCGCGGGGGCAGGGGTCTGCTCGGTCATGGCCGCAACCCTATCGGCGCGGCGTCAGTCCGCAGACCTGGCCGGGTCCGTGCCGGACGCATCGAGGTCGGAGGCTGCGGCCGCGCGCGACGTGCGGCGGATCCACCACAGGCCGAGCACCGGCAGCAGCAGGGGCACGTAGCCGTAGCCCTGCCCGAAGTGCGACCAGACGGTCTTCTCGGGAAACGCCTCGGGCTGTGCTTGGGACCACGTGCCGACGACGAGCACACCGGCCAGCTCGACGACGAGCGCGATCGTGGCCAGCCGCACCGACGCACGGTCACCGCGGGCCAGCCCGAACGTCGCGACGAGGTAGATGAGCGCGGCCAGCGCCGACAGGAGGAACGGCACTGGGGCGCGGTCGAAGTACTCGGTGATCTGCAGGATCGAGCGTCCGGTCGCGGCCAGGGCCAGGAGGCCGTAGACGGCGACGAGCAGACGCCCGAAGCCGTGACCGGTGTGGGGACGCTCGGGCGCACTGGTCTCGGCGCTCTCGTGCGGCTCAGGCATTGAGGCTCCAGACCTGCTGCAGGCGGGCCACGAGGATCGCCACGACGACTGCTCCGCCCAGGACGACGCCCATCGCCCACTGCGTCTTCTCCTTGATGGCGATGAGCACCACGGCCGGCGTGACCACCAGCACGGTGAAGAGGTACGCGATGAACGTGGCACGCTCGGCGCCGTCCGCGATGGCGGACGCCTTCCCGAGCCCGACGACGAGCTGGACGAGCAAGGCGACCTCGAGGGCCGCGCCCACGAGCACGATCGGGTCGTCGACGAGGCGGCCACGCAGGAGGTGGTGGGCGGCCAGCAGGCCGAGCACGCCGCACGCGACGAGGAGCACGACGGTCAGGGGTTGGAGCACGCGAGAAGCCTACGGCGTACGCAGGTGGTGTCCGACGCGTGGTCCCGGCGGCGGGCTCTCCGGCGACGGCCCGGTATTTTTCTCTCGACGAGCCACTCGCCGCCCCTGACTCCCATGCGGCCCGACCTCGAGGAGCGACCGTGTCGATCCGGCCCCTCGCCATGGACCGCGCAGCCGGCGTGCTGCTCGGCGAGGCCTGCGGTGACGCCTTGGGGGTGCCGTACGAGATGGCCGCCCCACCCATCGGCGAGGCGGTCATGAAGGGTGGCGGTCTCGGGCCGTACGACCCGGGCGAGTGGAGTGACGACACGCAGATGACGCTCTGCGTCGCTCGCGTGGCCGCCGAGGGCCTCGACCTCACCTCGGAGAAGGGCCTCGATGCCGTCTCCGACGCGTTCACCGCCTGGCTCGACGGCGGCGCCACGGACGTGGGCGTGCAGACGCAGGCGGTACTGACCGACGCGAAGCTCCTGCGCGGAGCACCGCACGAGCGGCTCACCGCGGCCAGTGAGGCGCTGCACGCCCGCACCGGTCTCACCGCGGGCAACGGCGCCCTCATGCGCACCCCGATCGTCGGGCTCTCGGCCCTCGACGACCGGGAGGCCACGGCAGGCGCGGCCCGCGCCATCGCCTCGCTCACCCATGCCGACCCCCTCGCCGGTGACTCGGCCGTGCTGTGGTCGGAGGCCATCCGGGTAGCCGTCACAGAGGGGCGGCTCGACCTCACGGCCGGCCTCGACCTCGTCAGCGCGCCGAACATCGGCAGGTGGGGCGACTGGATCGAGGCTGCCACCGGCGCCGAACCGGGGCAGTTCGGCAACAACGGGTTCACGGTGACGGCGCTGCAGGACGCCTGGGCGGCCATCACCACGACCGACCGCGGCGACGGCTCGGCGATGCACCTGCAGCGCGGCCTTCAGGCCGCGGTGCGCGCCGGGCACGACACCGACACGGTGGCCGCCATCGCCGGTTCGCTCCTGGGGGCCCGGTACGGCGCGTCGGCCGTGCCCACCCAGTGGCGTCGCATGGTGCACGGCTGGCCCGGCCTTCGCGCGCACGACCTCGTCGAGCTCGCGGTGTCGGTGTCGGTCGGTGGACGTCGTCCCGGAGTCTGGCCGTCCGTCGAGACCATGGCCGACGCCGACATCCCCGCTCTGGGCATCCCCCACCCCATCGATCCCGACATCGTTCTGGGCACGATCACCGACCTCAGCCGGGTGCGCGAGCTCGGGGTCCAGGCCATCGTCTCGCTGTGCCCGCTCGGGCTGGACGACATCCCGGCCGAGGGGATGACCGCGCGCGACCACATCGAGTTCTGGATCAACGACGGCGAGCACGAGGACTCGAACCCGCACCTCGACTTCGTCCTCGACGACGCCTCGTCCGCGCTGCGGCAGTTCCGGGCCGAGGGCAAGCGGGTGCTCGTGCACTGCCGGCTCGGCAGCCAGCGCACTCCCGCGGTCGCCCTGCGGTATGCCGTCGACCTCGGTGTCGCGCCGGAGCTCGCCGAGAGCTCGATCCGCGATGCGCTGCCAGGCATCCGGGGCGAAGGCCGTCTCTGGCACGTCGCCGCCCACGGCGCGTAGGTCGCCCTCACCCCGGACTCCAGCGCCGTCGTCAGGGCGTCGACCTTCAACACGCGTGCGGTTGTGCTTGCTATCGCCGAGTCGTTGCAGAACGACTCGGTGGAGCTCAGAACGGCGGGGGGTCGTCGGCGAGGTCCGCGAGGCGCGCTGGCCGTTCCGACGGATCGTCTTGCGCC
>JABFXB010000358.1 GCA_013361975.1 Dermatophilaceae bacterium | reverse complement strand
CGCCGCCGCCCGCATCGGCCCCACCGTGTGCGAGCTCGACGGCCCGATACCGACCGAGAACAGATCGAAAACGCTGAGCGCCATGGTCAGACTCCTACCGCGGTCCGCCGACCGGCGACCGCCTCTGCATACAAGCGACCCGCCCGGTAGGACGAGCGCACGAGCGGCCCGCTCATGACTCCTGAGAACCCGAGCTCCCTTGCCACGACGGCCAGCTCGTCGAACTCCGCGGGCTCGACCCACCGGGCCACGGGGTGCAGCAGAGCCGAGGGGCGGAGGTACTGCGTGATGGTGACGAGGTCGCAGCCGGCACCGCGCAGGTCGGCGAGGGCCGCCACGACCTCGTCCCGCTCCTCCCCCATCCCGAGGATGAGGTTGGACTTCGTCACGAACCCGGCCTCGGCGGCATACCTGATGACGTCGAGGCTGCGCTCGTAGCGGAACCCCGGCCGGATGCGCCGGAAGATGCGCGGCACGGTCTCGATGTTGTGCGCGAAGACCTCCGGGCCGGCCGCCAGCACGACGTCGAGCAGCTCGGTGCGACCGCTGAAGTCGGGCACGAGCAGCTCGACGCCCACTCCCGGCGTGCGCTCGTGGATCTGGCGCACCGTCTCGGCCCAGAGCCACGCACCCTCGTCCTCGAGGTCGTCACGCGTGACACCGGTGACCGTGGCGTAGCGCAGACGCATGGTCGCCACCGACTCGGCCACCCGGCGGGGCTCGTCCCGGTCGACGGCCTGCGGCTTGCCCGTCGCGATCTGGCAGAAGTCGCACCGGCGGGTGCACTGGTCACCGCCGATGAGGAAGGTCGCCTCCCGGTCCTCCCAGCACTCGAAGATGTTGGGACACCGGGCCTCCTGGCAGACGGTGTGCAGCCCCTCGCGGTCCACGAGCCCGGCGACCTCGAGGTAGCCGGGGCCGGTGCTGAGCCGCTGCCGCATCCACGCCGGCTTGCGCTCGACCGACGTGGCGGCGTTCGCGACCTCGACCCGCAGCAACCGGCGGCCGTCCGGAGCAGCACTCATGACAGCTCGGGCACGGCCGGGTAGAGCGGGTGCTTCGCCGCGAGCGTCTCGACGCGCGAGCGAAGCTCTGCCGCAACGGAGTCGGTCAGCTCGCCCTGCAGGGCCAAGGCGATGACCTCGGCGACCTCCGTGAACTCCGTCGCGCCGAACCCGCGCGTGGCGAGGGCCGGCGTGCCGATGCGGAGGCCAGAGGTCACCATCGGAGGCCGCGGGTCGTTGGGGACCGCGTTGCGGTTGACGGTGATGCCGATGCGGTGCAGCCGGTCCTCGGCCTGCTTGCCGTCCAGCGCGGACTCGACGAGGTCGACGAGTACGAGGTGGACGTCGGTGCCACCGCTCAGCACCTTGACGCCCGCTGCGCGGGTGTCGTCGGCCAGCAGTCGGTCGGCGAGGATGCGCGCCCCTTCGAGGGTGCGGCGCTGTCGGTCCTTGAACTCGTCGCCGGCCGCGACGAGGAACGAGACCGCCTTCGCGGCGACGACGTGCTCGAGCGGGCCGCCCTGGAGTCCCGGGAACACCGCGGAGTTGATCTTCTTGGCGATGCCGGCGTCGTCGGTCAGGATGATGCCGCCGCGCGGGCCGCCGAGGGTCTTGTGCGTCGTCGAGGTCGTCACGTGGGCGTGCGGCACCGGGTTGGGGTGCAGGCCCGCCGCGACCAGCCCGGCGAAGTGCGCCATGTCGACGAAGAGGTACGCGCCCACCTCGTCGGCGATCGCCCTGAACTCCGCGAAGTCGAGCACCCGCGGGTAGGCCGACCATCCGGCGATGATCATCTTCGGCTGGTGCTCGAGCGCGAGGCGGCGCACCTCCGCCATGTCGACCCGACCGTCGTCGCCGACGTGGTAGGGAACGACGTCGAAGCTCTTGCCGGAGTAGTTGATCCGCATCCCGTGGGTCAGGTGGCCACCGTGCGCGAGGTCGAGGCCGAGGATCGTGTCACCGTGCTGGAGCAGCGCGAAGAAGACGGCCGTGTTGGCCTGCGCTCCCGAGTGCGGCTGGACGTTGGCGAAGCCCGCACCGAAGAGCGACTTCACGCGGTCGATGGCGAGCTGCTCGACGACGTCGACGTGCTCGCAGCCGCCGTAGTAGCGCCGGCCCGGGTAGCCCTCGGCGTACTTGTTCGTCGCCACAGAGCCCTGCGCCTGCATCACGGCGAGCGGCGCGAAGTTCTCCGAGGCGATCATCTCGAGGGTCGACTCCTGGCGCCGCAGCTCGGCGTCGAGGGCCGCGGCCACGTCGGGGTCGAGGTCGCGGAGCTGCTGGTTGAGCAGGTTCATCTCGCTCCTCCTCACGCGCTCTCGACGACGGCGGCGTACGCGTCGGCGTCGAGCAGCTCACCGAGGTCGCCCTCGACCTTGACGCGGAAGAGCCAGCCGCGGGCGAACGGCTCGGCGTTGACGAGGCTGGGGTCGTCGACGACCTCGGCGTTCACCTCGGCCACCTCGCCCGTGACGGGTGCGTAGAGGTCGCTGACCGACTTGGTCGACTCGACCTCGCCGCAGGGGTCGCCGGAGGCGATGGCGCTGCCGGCCTGCGGCAGGTCGACGTAGACGACGTCGCCGAGCGCGTCGGCCGCGAAGGCGGTGATGCCGACCGTCGCGACGTCACCGTCGAGGCGGATCCACTCGTGGTCGCTGGTGTACTTGAGGTCTGCGGGAATGCTCATGTCTGTCTCCTGAGAAGTTCGGTGGGTGGGGCCGGCGTCAGCGCGACCGGCTGTAGAAGGGAAGCGGGACGACCTCGGCGGCCACGCGCGTGCCGCGCACGTCGACCTCGAGCCGCGTGCCCGGCTCGGCGAGCGCGAGGTCGACGTACGCCATCGCGATCGGGTGCCCGAGCGTGGGCGACGGCGCCCCGCTCGTGATCTCGCCGACCGTGTCGCCGGACGTCGGGTCGATGACCGCGTAGCCATGGCGCGGGGCCCGTCGTCCCTCGGGACGCAGCCCGACGCGTACGCGCTCGACGGGCTGGTCGGCCACGGCAGCCAGTGCGTCGCGGCCGACGAAACCACCCGGCTTGTCGAGCTTGACCACGCGTCCCAGCCCGGCGGCATACGGTGTCGTGGCGGTGCTGAGCTCGTTGCCGTAGAGGGGCATCGCCGCCTCGAGCCGCAGCGAGTCGCGGCACGCGAGCCCGGCCGGGATGAGGCCCCTCTCGCGACCGGCGTCGGCGAGCGCCTCCCAGATGGCGGGGGCGTCGGCGGGGTCGCAGAAGACCTCGAAGCCGTCCTCGCCGGTGTAGCCGGTGCGGGCCAGCCGCGCGGGTCGGCCGGCGACCTTGGTCTCGAGGATCGCGTAGTACTTCAGCGCCGGCAGGTCGGCGTCGGTGAGGTCGGCGAGGATCGCCGAGGCCTGCGGGCCCTGGATGGCGACGAGCGCCCAGTCGTCACGGCGGTCCTGGACCTCGGCGTCGAAGCCGGCGGACCGCTCCCGGAGGGCGTCGAGCACGACCTCGGCGTTGGAGGCGTTGGCGACGACCATGTAGCGGTCGTCCTCGAGCCGGTAGACGATGAGGTCGTCGAGGATGCCGCCGTCCTCCTGGCAGATCATCGTGTACTTCGCCTTGGTCACGGCCACGGCGCTGATCTGCCCGACCAGGGCGTGGTCGAGCAGGGCGGCCGCCTGCGGGCCGACGACCTCGATCTCGCCCATGTGCGAGAGGTCGAAGAGGCCCGCGGCGTTGCGCACGGCGTGGTGCTCGGCGAGCTCGCTGCCGTAGCGGAGCGGCATCTGCCAGCCGGCGAAGTCGGTGAACGTGGCACCCGATGCCTGGTGTATGCCGCTGAGGGCGGTCTGTCGGGACATGGTCCTGCTCTCTGGGTAGGGGTGGTCGACGCGTCGACGCGTGGTCGTCGACGGCTCGGTCTCGTCGCGCAGAGTGATTCCGCTGCGGCGCGACTCAGCTCTGGAAGGCCTCGGGAGGCGGGCAGGAGCAGACGAGGTTGCGGTCGCCGTGGCTCTGGTCGACGCGGCCGACGGGCGGCCAGTACTTCGTGTCGTCGATGCCGGCCGGATAGGCCGCCTGCTCGCGCGTGTAGGGACGCTCCCACTCGCCGACGAGCGAGCGCGCGGTGTGGGGGGCGCCGCGAAGCGCGCTCTTGTCGGCCGGCACCGAGCCGTCGATGACGGCGTCGATCTCGGCGCGGATGGCGATCATCGCGTCGACGAAACGGTCGACCTCGGCGAGGTCCTCGCTCTCGGTCGGCTCGACCATGAGCGTGCCGGCGACGGGGAAGCTCATGGTCGGCGCGTGGAACCCGTAGTCGATGAGCCGCTTGGCGACGTCGTCGACGGTGATGCCCGACTCCTTGGTGAGGCCCCGCAGGTCGAGGATGCACTCGTGGGCGACCAGGCCGCCCTCGCCGGTGTAGAGCGTCGGGAAGTGCGGGGCCAGCCGCGCCGAGACGTAGTTGGCGGCCAGGACGGCGACCTTCGTGGCGAGGGTCAGGCCCTCGGCGCCCATGAGCCGCACGTAGGCCCAGCTGATCGGCAGGATGCTCGCCGAGCCGAAGGGCGCGGCGCTGACCGGGCCGACGCCCGCGCGGCGCTGCGGGTCCGGGTGGAACGGGTGCGACGGAAGGAACGGGACGAGGTGCTCGCGCACCGCCACCGGGCCGACGCCTGGACCGCCGCCACCGTGCGGGATGCAGAACGTCTTGTGCAGGTTGAGGTGCGACACGTCGCCGCCGAAGGAGCCCGGTGCGGCGAGGCCGAGGAGCGCGTTGAGGTTGGCGCCGTCGACGTAGACCTGGCCGCCGTGCTCGTGCACGACCTCGCAGAGCTCGGTGATGCCCTCCTCGTAGACCCCGTGGGTCGAGGGGTAGGTCACCATGATGGCGGCGAGGCGCTCACCGTGCTCGGTGCACTTGGCCCGCAGGTCGTCGAGGTCGACGGTGCCGTCGGGCAGGCCCTTGACCACGACGACGCGCATCCCGGCCATCACGGCCGAGGCGGCGTTGGTGCCGTGGGCGGAGGCGGGGATGAGGCACACGTCGCGCTCCCCCTCGCCGCGAGAGCGGTGGTAGCCGCGGATCGCGAGCAGGCCGGCGAGCTCGCCCTGGCTGCCGGCGTTCGGCTGGATCGAGACCTTCGCGTAGCCGGTGACCTCGGCGAGCCACGACTCGAGCTGGTCGACGAGCGTCGCGTAGCCGCGCGTGGAGGAGGCCGGCGCGAACGGGTGCACATCGGCGAAGCCGGGCAGGCTGATCGGCTCCATCTCGGTCGTCGCGTTGAGCTTCATCGTGCACGAGCCGAGCGGGATCATGCCGCGGTCGAGGGCGTAGTCCTTGTCGGAGAGGGTCCGCAGGTAGCGGAGCATCGCGGTCTCCGAGCGGTGCGAGGAGAAGACCGGGTGCGTGAGGTAGTCGCTGGTGCGCCGCAGCGCGCCGGGAAGCCGGTCGGTGCCGGCCGGGATTGTGACGGGGTCGACGGACGCGCCGGCGGCGAAGGCGGCGCGCACGGCGGACAGGTGCTCGGTCGTGGTCGTCTCGGAGCACGCGACGCCGACGTGGTCGTCGTCCACCCGACGCAGGTGCACCCCGCGCTCGTATGCCGCCGCGACGACCTGGTCGGCACGGCCCGGCACGTGCGTGAGGAGGGTGTCGAAGAAGGTGTCGTGGACGACCTCGACGCCGTCGGCCGCGAGCGCGTCGGCGAGGGCGACGGCGTTCTGGTGCACGCCCGACGCGATGGCCCGCAGCCCCTCGGGACCGTGGTAGACGGCATACATCGACGCGACGACGGCGAGCAGCACCTGCGCGGTGCAGATGTTCGACGTCGCCTTGTCGCGACGGATGTGCTGCTCGCGGGTCTGGAGGGCGAGGCGGTAGGCCGGGCGGCCCGCGGAGTCGACGCTCGCGCCGACGAGGCGACCGGGCAGCGAGCGCTCGAGGCCCTCGCGCACGGCCATGTAGCCGGCGTGCGGGCCGCCGTAGCCCAACGGCACGCCGAAGCGCTGCGTCGACCCGACGGCGATGTCGGCGCCCCAGTCGCCGGGCGCGGCGAGGAGGGTCAGGGCGAGCAGGTCTGCTGCCGCGGTGACGAGCGCCCCTCTCTCGTGGGCCTGCTCGGTGACCAGCCGGTGGTCGCGGACGGCGCCCGAGGCGCCCGGGTACTGCACGACGACCCCGAAGAACTCCTCGTCGGGCAGGCCCTCGGCGAGGTCGGCGACGACCACCTCGACCCCGATGGCCTCGCACCGCGTCCGCAGCACCGCGATGCTCTGCGGGAAGAGGTCGGCGTCGACGACGATGCGCTCGGCGCGGACCTTGCTCGTGCGGCGCATGACCGTCATCGCCTCGGCGACGGCGGTGCCCTCGTCGAGGAGGGACGCGTTGGCGGTCCCGAGGCCGGCGAGGTCGGACACCATCGTCTGGAAGTTGATGAGTGCCTCGAGGCGGCCCTGGCTGATCTCGGGCTGGTAGGGCGTGTAGGCGGTGTACCAGGCCGGGCTCTCGACGACGTTGCGCCGGATCACGGCCGGCGTGATGGTGCCGTGGTAGCCGAGGCCGATCATCGCCTCGGCCGGGTCGTTCTGCGCGGCGAGCGCCAGCAGCTCCGCCCGGGCCTGCGCCTCGGTCAGCGGCTCCGGCAGCTCGAGCGCGTCGAGGTTGCGCACGCCCTTGGGGACGGCGCGCTCGACGAGGGCGTCGAGGGAGTCGAAGCCGAGCTCGGCCAGCATCTTCGACTGCTCGTCGGCCGAGAAGCCGATGTGCCGCGAGACGAAGGCGGCCGGCACGGCGGAGGGCAGGGACGGGATGGGGTGCGTCATTGCAGGAGGCTCCCTGTTCGGCGCCGCGCCCGAGGGCGCGACGGTGTGGGTGACCTCCCCGCTCTGTCATGGGACCTGAGAGCTTCACCGCCTGTGGCGGCTTGCACCGTGGGTGCAGGACCGGGTCCTGCTTTCCAGAGTTCGCCTCACCGCAACGGTCATGGGGGCCTGAGAGATTCTTGGGGAGAAGTTGCTCCTTCGGCGCCGTGCCGGGTGGGCACGGGCTCTCCCGCTGCAGTTCGAACGGCGATGTGGAGTTGTGGCGCCCAAGGTAGACACCCCCACGACGTCGCGTCAATGCGGGTCCACCTCCCGGCGGGACTCGATGGGACCGGGGTTGTGCCCCGCCGCCCGCGGGGTCTACCGTCCGACCCGTCCCAACTGAAGAGCCATCGAGTCGTGGCGGGAGAGTCCCGCCGTCCCCCACCAGGGACGTCGGGCGCCGAAGGAGCAAGACCCTCCCCGGGAATCTCTCAGGCCCCCGTACCGTCAGGACTAGGCAACTCTGGAAAGCGGCCGGCGCGCAGCCGACCCACCGACGGTGCAAGCGGAGCGCTCCGCGAAACTCTCAGGTCCGATACAGCGCGGGGAGGAGCAGCCCATCCTTCCTCCCCGAACGGACCGGACCATGACCCCACTCAGCAACGGCGCTGACGCCATGACCGCGCCCCCCATCGCAGACGCGGTGGAGCGGACCCGCCCCACGCAGCACGAGACCTTCCCGCACGGCTCCGGCAGCCAGGAGAACCCGCACCTCGCGCGGTCCCTGTCGAACCGCCACATCCAGCTCATCGCCATCGGCGGTGCCATCGGCACCGGGCTCTTCATGGGCTCGGGCAAGACGATCTCGCTGGCAGGCCCGTCGGTGATCTTCGTCTACATGACCATCGGCTTCATGCTCTTCTTCGTCATGCGGGCGATGGGCGAGCTGCTGCTGTCGAACCTCAACTACAAGTCCTTCACCGACTTCGCGGCCGACCTGCTCGGCCCCTGGGCCGGCTTCTTCACCGGCTGGACGTACTGGTTCTGCTGGATCGTCACCGGCATGGCCGACATCGTCGCCATCGCCGGCTACGTGTCGTTCTGGTGGCCCGACCTGCCGCTGTGGATCCCCGGCGTGGCCGCCATCGCGCTGCTGCTCGGCCTCAACCTGCCCACCGTCAAGGCCTTCGGCGAGACCGAGTTCTGGTTCGCCCTCGTCAAGATCGTCGCGATCGTCACGCTGATCATCGTCGGCGTCGTCATGGTGTTCACCAACTTCACCGACCCGGGCGGCGCGAAGGCCTCCTTCGCGAACCTGTGGCAGGACGGCGGCTTCTTCCCCACCGGCGTCATGGGCTTCGTCGCCGGCTTCCAGATCGCCGTCTTCGCCTTCGTCGGGCTCGAGCTCGTCGGCACGACCGCCGCCGAGACCAAGAACCCCGAGCGGACGCTGCCCAAGGCGATCAACTCGATCCCGATCCGGATCATGCTCTTCTACGTGGGCGCGCTCGTCGTCATCATGGCCGTCACGCCGTGGCGCCAGATCGTGGCCGACAAGTCGCCGTTCGTCGGGATGTTCAGCCTCGCCGGCCTCGGCATGGCCGCCTCGCTCATCAACTTCGTCGTGCTCACCTCGGCCGCGTCGTCGGCGAACTCCGGCATGTACTCGACCTCGCGGATGATCTACGGCCTCGCGCTCGAGGGCGACGCGCCGTCGCGGCTGCGCCGGCTGACGAAGCGCAAGGTGCCCGCGAGCGCACTCGTCTTCTCGTGCGCGTTCCTGCTCGGCGGCGTGGCCCTGCTCTACGCGGGCACCTCGATCATCGAGGCCTTCACGGTCGTCACCACGATCTCGGCGCTGCTGTTCATGTTCGTCTGGACGATGATCCTCGTCTCCTACCTGGCCTACCGCAGGAAGCACCCGGAGCGGCACGCGGCCTCGAGCTTCCGCATGCCCGGCGGCATCCCCATGGTGTATGCCGTCTTCGCCTTCTTCGCGTTCCTGGTCTGGGCGCTCACGCAGCGAGCGGACACGCTGCAGGCCCTGGTCGTGACGCCCGTCTGGTTCGTGGTCCTCGGGATCGGCTGGGCGGTCGTTCGTCGCCGGCCGCACCACCTCGAGCGCTACGAGGCCTTCCGCCGGGAGCTCGAGGAGAAGAGCGACCTCGAGGGCGCCCGGTCACGCTGACCCGCTGCTCCGGGGCCGAGGGTGGCGGGGTCGCCTCACCCTCGGCCCCGGCGCAAGTGCTTGGATGGCGAGCATGGAGCACGTCGACGCCAGGACGAAGACCGACCCCTCCGAGCACGGTGCAGCCGCTCCCGACCCGCACGAGCCGGTCGAGCACGACCCGGCCGAGCGCGAGCCGGCCGAGATCAGCTACTCCGAGCACTTCTTCGCCGCACGACCCCAGCCGTTGCGGATGCGTCCGCGCGCCCGTCTGCGGGGGCAGGGCGCTCCGGAGCCGAGCGAGCGGGTCGGCGAGCCCGAGGGCACCAACCCCGCATACGTCGCGTGGCTGAAGCGGGAGTCGATGCTCGCCGACGCGAAGGCGATCGCCGCCCAGTTCTCCGGGCAGGGGTCGATGTGGCAGAACCCCTTCGCACGGCCCAACCCCGTGGCAGCGGTGCACGCGGCTCCCGTGTGGTTCACGGCATACCCCATCTCGATGGTGACGAAGGCGGGCTCGTCGTTCCTCGGCACGCTCGCCGACCCCGACCTCTGGGACGTCTTCGCGCGCATCGGCATCAGGGCCGTCCACACGGGTCCGGTCAAGCGCGCCGGGGGTCTCTCCGGCTGGGACCCGACACCCAGCGTGGACGGGCACTTCGACCGGATCTCCACGCAGATCGACGCGGCGTTCGGCACCGAGGACGAGTACCGCTCGATGTGCGACGTCGCCTCGGCGCACGGCGGCACGATCATCGACGACATCGTGCCGGGCCACACCGGCAAGGGACCCGACTTCCGTCTCGCGGAGATGAACGTCGGCGACTACCCCGGCATCTTCCACATGGTCCAGATCGACCCGAGCGACTGGCACCTGCTGCCCGAGGTGCGTCCCGGACGCGACTCGGCGAACCTCGACGGCGAGGCGGAGGCTGCCCTGGAGAAGGCCGGCTACATCATCGGCCGGCTGCAGCGCGTCATCTTCCACGCCCCCGGAGTCAAGGAGACCAACTGGTCGGCGACGGGCGAGGTCGTGGGCGAGGACGGTGTCGCTCGCCGGTGGGTGTACCTGCACTACTTCAAGGAGGGCCAGCCCTCCATCAACTGGCTCGACCCGACCTTCGCCGGGATGCGCCTGGTCATCGGCGATGCGCTGCACTCCATGGGAGACCTCGGTTCGGGAGGCCTGCGCCTGGATGCGAACGGCTTCCTCGGTGTCGAGAAGTCCAGCGAGGGCGAGGCCGCCTGGTCCGAGGGGCACCCGCTCTCCGAGGCGGCCAACCAGCTGATCGGCTCCATGGTGCGCAAGGTCGGCGGCTTCAGCTTCCAGGAGCTCAACCTGACCGTCGACGACATCCGGGTCACGGCCGAGGCCGGCGCCGACCTGTCCTACGACTTCGTCAACCGGCCCGCCTACCACCACGCGCTCGCCACGGCCGACACCGAGTTCCTGCGGCTGACCCTCAACATCTCGCTCGAGTCGGGCGTGCACCCGATCTCACTCGTCCACGCCCTGCAGAACCACGACGAGCTCACCTACGAGCTGGTCCACTTCGAGACCCTGCACCGGGACGACCTCTTCACCTTCCACGGGGTCGAGGTCAGCGGCGGGGCGCTCGCTGCCCACGTGCGGGCCCAGCTCGTCGAGCACCTCACCGGCGAGGCCGGCCCCTACAACGCGATCTTCACGACCAACGGGATCGCCTCGACCACGGCGACCGTCATCGCGGCTGCGCTCGGCTACCGCGACCTCGACGTGGTCGACGGACTCGACATCGACAACATCCGCCAGGCGCACCTGCTGCTGGCGATGTTCAACGCGCTGCAGCCGGGCGTGTTCGCCCTGTCGGGGTGGGACCTCGCCGGGATGACCACGGTCGACCGCGAGGAGATCGGCCACCTCCTCGCCACCGGTGACACGCGCTGGCTGCACCGGGGCGCGTACGACCTGATGGACTACCGGCCCGACCTGTCGCACTCGGCGTCGGGTATGCCGCGCGGTCGCTCGCTCTACGGGACGCTTCCCGCCCAGCTCGACGACCCCGACTCCTTCGCGTCGCAGCTCGCCCACATCCTGCGGGTGCGTGAGTCGTCGGGGATCGCCACGGCGACCCAGATCGAGGTGCCGGCGTGCAGCCACCCCGGCGTGCTCGCCATGGTGCACGACGACCTGCCCGGTGTGCTGCGTCAGGCGACGGTGCTCAACTTCAGCGCCGACCCGGTCGACGTGCGGGTCTCGAGCAACCACTTCACACCTGGCTGGAGCGTCGTCGACGAGCTGACCGGCGACGAACTCGGCGTCGTCGACGAGCTGCACGGTGTCGACCTCGCGCTGGAGGCCCACCAGGGCCGCTTCCTCACGTTCAGCGAGGCTTCCGCAGCA
>JABFXB010000314.1 GCA_013361975.1 Dermatophilaceae bacterium | reverse complement strand
GACAATTGAGCTCCAAGGAAGAAGTGGTGTGGGCAGGCGTGCCCGTGGCCGTGATGGACATGTCACCCTCCTTGGGTCCGGGTGCGCGGCCTGGTGCCGCAGCGCTCGCGTCGAGACTGGCGGAGCAGCCCTGTGCGTGCAACCGAATTAACGGCCGGCAGGTTGCGCGGTTGTATCACCGGGCCGCCCGTCCGCCTCTACGGTGTGAGCAGGAGCGAGCTCGGGGAGGGAGCCCAGGTATGCCGTCCGCGTCCTTCGGTGGCGGAGCGGTGCGCGTGCGCGTTCCCCGCGGCTACGACGTGTTCGCCGCGGGTGCGCCCGACCGCGCAGACCGGGATCTCCCCGGACCTGACCGACGGGCAGCCGAGCGGGCGGCCCTGGTCGAGGCCCTGGGCAGCAGCGACTTCGTGGTCGTCGACCGCATCGACCTGGCGCCGCGCCGTGGTCGCGACCTCGGTGCGGCCCAGCCCCCCAACCGGCGCGGCACCGTGCACGTCGACGTCGACGTCCCCGCCGGCGACGACGCCGTGGTGCTGCTCGAACATGACGGCGTCTACTCCTGGCACCTGCCGGTCCCGGGTGACCGGTCACGTTCCCGCTCGCTCGGGGCCGGCCCGCGCACCGTGTCGTTCGAACTGCCGGTGCAGCGGCTCGCGGCGACTCGCCCCACGGAGCGTCCTCGGCCCGACGCGGACGCGTCGCACGGTGCCGACCGCGGCCTGCTCGGCGACCTGGTGCACGGCGCGATGCAGGCCGTCGTCCTGCGCTTCGCCGTGCCGGCCGTCCTCGAAAAGGTCGTCGACCACCTGGAGTCGAACGTGCGGACGGGCCTGGTCCACGTCACCGGCGGGCCCCTCGACGCCTGGAAGCCGGTCGGGTCGATCGGCGAGGTGGGCCTGCCGACCGACCACCCGGTCCGGGTGCTCCTCCTCGTGCACGGCACCTTCTCGTCGACGGTCGGCGCCTTCGGGGCGCTCGCGGTCACGCCCGGGGCGGAGGGCTTCGTCGACACGCTCGTGGCGGCCTACGACGCCGTGCTCGGGTTCGACCACCGCACCCTCAGCGTCGACCCGGAACGCAACGCCCGCGAGCTGCTCGACCTCCTCGAGCCGTTCGGCGGCGAGCTCGTCATCGACGTCATCACACACAGCCGCGGCGGGCTCGTGACCCGCTCGTTCGTCGAGTCGGTGCTGCCCGCCTCCGGGCTGCGCGCCACGGTCGGCTCGGTCGTGCTCGTCGCGGCGACGAACGCCGGCACCCACCTGGCCGACCCGGAGCGGTGGCACGACCTCGTCGACCTCTACACGAACCTCGTCCTCGTGACCGCAGGCGGCCTCGCCCTCGTCCCCGGGGGCGCTGCCTTCGGCGCCATCGTCGGCGGCGTGGTGCGCGGTGTCGGGGCGCTCGTGAAGTACCTCGCGTCGTGCGCCGCCGGCGACGACGGCGTGCCGGGCCTGGCGGCGATGCGTCCCGGCGGCGCCTTCGTCACCGCCCTGGACGCGGTGCGGCCGGCGCGACGGGAGAACGAGGCGAGCTGGTACGTGGTCACCTCCGACTTCCACGTGTCGCTCTTCGACGACCACCACAACCCACCGGAGTTCCCCCGGGAGCTCGCGGTCCGGCTCGCCGAGGGCTTCGTGGACGGGCTCTTCGAGGGGCGCAACGACCTCGTCGTCGACACCGACTCGATGTCGACGGTCGGTGGCTCCGGGCTGCGTGTCAGCGGGACGTGCGCGCTCGGCACCAACGACGTCGTCCACCACGTCAACTACTTCGCCCAGCTGCGGGTGATCGGCCAGATCTCGCAGTGGTTGCCGCTCGGGCTCGGCGCCTCCGACGACGAGTCCCACCTGCCGCTGTGGATGACCGCGGCCCTGCCCCTCGACGACCGCGGCCTCGGGGCTGCCCCAGACGAGCCCGAACCGGTGGGGGCCGAGGCGGAGGCGCCACCCTCGATGGCCACCCCGCCTCCGGCACCGCCCCCACCCGCCCCTGCCGCGCCGTCACCCACGCCGCCACCCACGCCGATACCCGCGCCGCCACCGGCGGTGGCGCAGGACACGCCTGCCGAGCTGGCTGCGGAGATGCCGTCGACGGTGACGCCCGGCGCCGACTTCACGGTGCGCGTCCGGCTCTCCAGACAGGCCATGACGGCGACCCCCGGCTCCGTCCACGCCGACGAGACGGTGCACGTCGACGCGTCCCAGGCGGTCAGCGTGCAGGTCTACGCGAAGGCCAACGCCCTGGTGCAGGAGACCGAGCCGAAGCTCTTCGCCCTCTCGTCGGTCGACGGCATCGCCGCCGAGCTGACGTTCCGCGTGCGCCCCCTGGCCGTCGGTCCGGTGCGCGTCATGATCGTGCTCCGGCAGGGCACCGTGATCGTCGCGACGCTCACGCTCGAGGCCTCTGCGGAAGGTGCCACGCTGCTCGGGCCGCAACCGGTGACGGCCATCGTGCACACCGGTGTCAGCGCGCCCGAGCTGCAAGGCGTTCCGTGTCTCGACATCGTCGAGGGCCGCCGCGTGACGGGGGAGCGGGTCTACAGCTACGCGCTCCGCCTCGCGCCGGGGGAGCCGGCGCAGGTCTTCGAGTCTGCTCCGATCGTGTCAACGCGAGACTTCGTGCAGCAGCGCATCGCCGAAGTCGAACGCGTCGTCAAGGACCCGGATCTCACTG
>JABFXB010000409.1 GCA_013361975.1 Dermatophilaceae bacterium | reverse complement strand
CAGCCCCTACCCGCCGGCGAAGTTCGTGCACGGCAGCGGCGACCGCATCGGTGAGGCGCTCAACTCGGCGGTCTCCCCCGGCGTCGTAGTCTCCGGCGCGCACATCTACGCGTCGGTGCTGTCACCGCTCGTGCACGTCCACTCGTACGCGAGCATCCAGGGCTCCGTGCTGCTCGACGGCGTGCAGGTGCAGCGCCACGCCCAGATCCGCCGCGCGATCATCGACAAGAACGTCATCATCCCGGAGGGCTGCCAGATCGGCATCGACCACGAGTACGACCGGGCGCGCGGCTTCCACGTCACCGAGACGGGCATCGTCGTCGTCGGCAAGGGCCAGGTCGTCACCCGGTGAGCCCCGACACCACCGAGGCGCAACCCGCGCCCGCGAGCTCCGCCGACCGCCGACCCGCGCGGGTCGGCATCCAGATCCCGCCGCAGCACGCCACGTGGGCGCAGATCCGCAGCACCGCCGCGACGCTCGAGGAGATGGGGGTCGACGTTCTGCTGAACTGGGACCACTTCTTCCCCCTCAGCGGTGACGCCGGCGGCATGCACTTCGAGTGCTGGACGATGCTCGGCGCGTGGGCCGAGTCGACCGAGAACGTCGAGATCGGCGCCCTCGTCACGTGCAACAGCTACCGCAACCCGAGCCTGCTCGCCGACATGGCGCGCACGGTCGACCACATGAGCGGTGGGCGGCTCATCCTCGGCATCGGCTCGGGCTGGAAGCAGCTCGACTACGACCAGTACGGCTACGAGTTCGGCACGGCCGGCGGACGGCTCGACGACCTGGCCCGTGACCTGCCGATCATCCGCGACCGCTGGGCTCGGCTCAACCCGCCCCCGACGCGCGACATCCCGATCCTCATCGGCGGCGGAGGCGAGAGGAAGACGCTGCGCATCGTCGCCGAACACGCCTCGATCTGGCACGGCTTCGGGGGACCGGCGGAGATCGCGCACAAGCACCGGGTGCTCGACGAGTGGTGCGCGCGCCGTGACCGCGACCCGCTCGAGATCGAGCGGTCGGCCGGAGTTGCCTTCGTGCCGGGCCGCAACCCCGACCAGTCGGGCGACTACGCTGGCAACGCCCAGCAGCTCCACGACATCGGCACCCGCCTCTTCACGGCGAGCGTCTCGGCCGCGCACCCCGACCTGGCACGCGTGCGCGACCTGCTGCAGTGGCGCGACGAGGTGAACGCCGCGAGCGCACGCCCGGACCCCGTCGCCGGCTGACCGACCCGGCCGTCCGTGACACGACTGGGTGCGGCGACCGGCGGGTGGCTGCTCTGCATTGCGTCATGACGTGACCCATCGACGGCTGGGTCACGTGGCGAACCAGCGCAGAGTGCTCGGGAAGACCCACGCGCGTCCCTCGGTCGCCCGCACCCGCCTGCTCCAGCGGTGCCACAGAGGCACCGAACGGCATACGCAAGCAGGGCCGTATGCCGGATGGCGCGGTCGCGGCCCGCGGCGCGCTCACTACGCTGACGCGGGTGACCGAAGAGAGCCGCACCGGCGGGACCTCAGGAACGGACCTCCACACGCTCAGCGTCACCGTGACCGGCGACGACCGGCCCGGTGTCACGGGCACCCTGCTCGGCGCGCTGTCGGGCGTGGACGCCGAGGTGCTCGACATCCAGCAGGTCGTCGTCCACGGACACCTCACCCTGACGGTGCTGCTGCGTCCCGGCGCGCACGTCGACCAGCTGCGCGACGCCGCGGCCGTCGCCGCCCACCGGCTCGGGCTCACGCTCACCGTCGTCGAGGGCACCGGCGACAACGCGCGTCCCCGCCAGGGCCGCGCCGCCGTGGTCGTGCTCGGCGCGCCGCTGAGCGCGGACGCCGTGTCGCTGGTCACGAGCCAGATCGCCGAGCACGGCGCCAACATCGACCGCATCCGGCGCCTGTCGCGCTACCCCGTCACGACCGTCGAGTTCGACGTGTCCGGTGCCGACGTGCCGTCGCTGCGCCGGGACATGGCGCTGGTGGCGGCGTCGGAGGCGATCGACATCGCCGTCGCCCCCGGCGGCCTCGCGCGGCGCGGGCGCCGCCTCGTCGTCCTCGACGTCGACTCGACGCTCATCCAGCAGGAGGTCATCGAGCTCCTCGCGGCCCACTGCGGGCGCGAGGCGGAGGTCGCGGAGGTGACGGAGCGCGCCATGGCCGGCGAGCTCGACTTCGAGGAGTCGCTCCGCGCTCGGGTCGCCACCCTGGCCGGCCTGCCTGCGAGCGTCCTCGACGAGGTGCGCGCCGCGGTCGAGCTGACCCCCGGGGCGCGCACGCTGGTGCGCACGCTCAAGCGGCTCGGCTTCACCGTGGGCCTCGTCAGCGGCGGCTTCATCGAGATCGTCGGCGACCTCGCGGCCGAGCTCGGCATCGACCACGCCCGCGCCAACCGGCTCGAGATCGTCGACGGGCGCCTCACCGGAGGTGTCGTCGGTGACGTCGTCGACCGGGCCGGCAAGGCGCGCGCCCTGCGGGAGTTCGCCGCGCAGGAGGGCCTGCCCCTCAGCCGCACCGTCGCCATCGGCGACGGCGCCAACGACCTCGACATGCTCGACGCGGCCGGCCTCGGGGTCGCCTTCAACGCCAAGCCCATCGTCCAGGAGCAGGCCCAGACCTCGGTCAACGTGCCCTACCTCGACTCGGTGCTCTACCTGCTCGGCATCTCGCGCGAGGAGATC
>JABFXB010000543.1 GCA_013361975.1 Dermatophilaceae bacterium | reverse complement strand
GTTCAGCTCGTAGCAGTAGCCGCCCCGGCGCTCGTCGACGATCTTGCGCACCAGCGACGCGCGGTCGAGGCGGATCGGGCGCCCGAGACCGATGTCGAGGTTCTCGAACGGCACGGTGACCAGGTGGGCACGGTGCAGCGAGGCGAGGGCCGCGAGGGTCGGCGCCTCGGGACGGGGCACGCCGATACGGTGCAGGTAGGCGGCTGCCTCGCTCGCGGTGAGCGCGTCGGTCGTCGTCGCGGAGGTCACTCGCCCATGCTGCGACCTCGAGCCTCCTTGAGGTCAAGACGCGTCGAGGTCATGAGCCGCTCGCGCGGCTCCCGGCTGCACCGGTCGTGGGCGTGCACGCAGACACGGGAAGGGGGAGCGTCAGTCCGACCATGGTCACGCCGCGGCCGTCCCACTCGTAGCCGGTGCGGTCGAGCAGCTGGCCGGCGGCGCCGCGCAGCACCTCGGGGTCGAGCGACGGACCATCGAGTGGCCCCCGCTCGAGCACCTGTGCGCCGTCGTCGTAGCGGACGAACACCTCGAGCCGGCTGGGCAGGCGAGGCGGGTCGTCGAGGCTCGCGACCCGTGCGACGGCGCGGCCGACGCACTCCTCGAGCACGGCGACGACCTTCGACCGGGACCGCGTGGCCGGCAGCGACCGGCTCGCGCTCACCGAGCGCCGTGGCCCGGGCAGTCGGATCGTCGCGTCGTCGGTGCCGTGCGCGATCGACAGGAGTCGTCGCGCCATCGCGGTGGTGACGATGCGTTTGAGGTCGTCCTCGGTCAGGTCATTCAGGTCGGAGACGACGAAAAGACCTGCCGTGTGGAGCTTCTCGTAGGTCGTTGGCCCGACACCCCACAGCTCGTCGAGCCGCAGCCTCGGGCGCACCCGCGCCTCCAGCTCGGCATCCACGACGACGACGCCGTCGGGCTTCGCGCGCCTGCTGGCGAGCTTGGCCATCAGCTTCGTGCGGCCCGCGCCGACCGACACCGGCAGCCCCACTTCGGCCCGCGCGGCGGCTCGAAGGGCGTACGCCATGCCAGCCACGCCGCCGCGGTCGCGACCCGTGACGTCGAGGAAGGCCTCCTCCATCGATCCCGGCTCGACGAGCGGCGTGAACCGGCGGAAGAGGTCGAACAGCAGCGCCGAGGCCTCTTCGTACGCCTCGGAGCGGTACGCGGTGACGAGCACCTCAGGCCAGCGCCGCTTGACCTGGCGCAACGGCATGCCGGCGTGGATGCCGAGCGCACGAGCCTCGTAGGACGGGCAGGCGACGACCTCGTGGGCGACGACCATCGGGCGCCCGCGCAGGCGGGGGTCGTCGCGCTGCTCGACCGACGCGAAGAACGCGTCGGCGTCGGCGTGGAGGATCACCCCACCACTCTCGCGGCCACCGCCGACAGCGCCGGGGGGCGCTGGCCGCGGCGCCACGATCGGGAGGTGTGTCATGCGCTCGCGCGAGGACGTCGGCTTGGCCGACGACCGAGCCGCCGTCAGTAGCCGGCGTGGTCGAGGGCCTCGGTCGTCAGCTGCCGGCCGAGCTCGATCATCTCGGCGGCGCGGTGGAAGTCGAGGGTGCGCACAGCGTTGGACGGCACCGTGACGAGCACGTCGGGCGGGTTGCTCGCCATCCGGTAGCGGGAGATGAGGGCACTCATCGTGTCGAACGACATGTTGAGCAGGTCGACGAGCCCGACGTCGGCCTGCCCGAGGACGAACGCCTCGGACGGCGTCTGCGCCACGGTGATCCCTTCGTCGACCCCGTCGTCCTGCGCACCGTCCACCCCACCGTCCACCCCACCGTCCACTCCTTCCGCCGTGGCGCCGACCAGGGCCACGTCGGCATCGCGCGGGTGGCCGCCGAGCCGTCCCGTGATGGCCCGGAAGCGCTCCGACTCGAGCACCTCGGCCGCGCTGCGGCGCAGCCGGCTGGTCCACTCCTCGCGGGGTGCGGGCGCGGAGGACTCCTTGACGGGGGCGCCCGCGGCGACCGACCGCATGCCCGACAGCGACACGGCGACGGTGACGTCCACCGAGGCTGCCGCGGTCGGTTCGATGGGGATCGGGTTGATGAGCCCGCCGTCGACGAGCACCCGGCCGTTGATGACCGCAGGCGTGATGACTCCGGGGATCGCGATCGAGGCCCGGATCGCGTGCTCGACCGGCCCGCGCTGGAACCACACCTCGCGCCGGGCGTTGATGTCGGTCGCGACCGCCGTGTAGGGGATCGGCAGCTTCTCGATGGTCGCCCCGTCGAGGATCTCGCCGACCTTGGCGATGATCCGCTCGGCACGGATCGCGCCGCCGCCTGCGGGAAGGGTCAGGTCGAGCAGCCGCCACACCTCCCGTTGCGTGAGGCTGCGCGCCCACTCGGTGTACGCGTCCAGCTTGCCCGCCGCCGCGACGCCGCCGACGAGCGCGCCCATCGACGTGCCCGCGATCGAGACGACGTCGAAGCCGCGCTCTCCCAGCACCTCGAGCGCGCCGATGTGGGCGTAGCCCCGTGCCCCGCCCGACCCGAGAACGACTGCTGCACGCATACGGTCTGCCACGGTCCCGACCCTACGGCGGGCCCGTCTCAGTCGCGCAGGTAGTAGATCTCGAGGGACTCGAGCCACGCCTCGTCGCCGATCATGTCGATGGCCGTGACCCGCCCGCCGGTGACGGTGAACCGGAACGCGACCTTGGGCTTGCCGCGCAGCGCCCACACCAGGCCGATGCCGCCGTCGAACGCGGCGAGGCGGGCCGACTGCGCGCCGCCGTTGAAACGGCCGGCCACGGCCTCGGGACCGACGAGCTGCGCGGGCGAGCCGAGGGCCGCGGAGGCGGCGTCGGAGGTGAGCACGACGTCGGGGTCGAGCAGCTCGAGCAGCGTCGCGAGGTCACCACCGCGCGCCGCGTGGAGGAAGGCCGTGACGACGGCGCGCTGCTGCCGCCCTTCCGGGCCGCCCCCACCGCCGGCGGACTCTGCCTCCGCATCGGCATCTGCGGCGCGCACCCGCCGGCGGGCCCGGCTCGCGAGCTGGCGCGTGGCCGCCGGGGAGCGGTCGATGATGTCGGCGATCTGCTCGAACGGCATACCGAAGAGGTCGTGCAGCACGAAGGCGAGGCGCTCGGCGGGCCCGAGCGTGTCGAGCACGACCAGGAGCGCGACGCCGACGCTGTCGGCGAGCTCGGCCTCGTAGGCGGGGTCCGGCGGGCGGGCGGTCGGGTGCGCCGCCCGGTCGGTCTCGGTGAGCTCGGCCAGCCCGGCGTCCCAGCTGTCCTCACGGCGCGAGGTCCGCGAGCGCAGCATGTCGAGGCTGACCCGGCCGACGACGGTGGTCAGCCAGCCGCCGAGGTTCGCGACATCGGTCGTGTCGCTGCGGCGCAGGCGCAGCCACGCCTCCTGCACCGCGTCGTCGGCGTCGGCCGACGAGCCGAGCACCCGCTGTGCGACGGCGCGCAGCCGCGGCCGGTGCGCCTCGAAGTCGCGGGCCAGCCACTGCTCCCGCGTCAGGTTCTCGTCATCCATCCGTGTCACATCCTCGCCTCGGGGTCCGTCATAGCACTGACGAGCCGGAGCCACCCGATGTGACACCGGACCTGTTCACCCGACACACGCCGAGAACCAAGGAGAGACCGATGTCCGCCGCCAACACGCTCATCTACCCCGTCGCCGACCTCGACGCCGCCAAGCGCGTCTTCACCGCCCTGCTCGGCGTGCAGCCGCACACCGACCAGCCCTACTACGTCGGCTACAACGTCGACGGCCAGGAGCTCGCGCTCGACCCGAACGGCCACCGGAAGGGCATCAAGGGCGCCACGCCGTTCTGGTCGGTGGACGACCTCGAGGCGACGATCGCCGCCCTCGTCGAGGCCGGCGCGACCGTGACGCAGCAGCCCGCCGACGTCGGTGGCGGCCGCCGCACGGCCTCGCTCGCCGATGCCGACGGCAACATGATCGGCCTCATGCAGGACTGATCCGTCCACCTTTCGGGCGTCCGGTTCCCGCGCGTGTCGCGGCGGGCCGGACGCCCTTCATTTTCGTGAGATCGTCTGTGCAACAGGCAGTTCCACATGTATCACGTATGGCGTCGGGTGGCCTTTCACGGCGCGGCGCGGTCGCGTCGTGGCGGGCCAGGTCTTGCGCCCGACCGTCGACCTGTGCAGTATGGAAAAGGAACATGTAAGCGCTTACAACTGCGCAGACGACTCAACGACGAGACCCGGAGGTGGACCAGTGGCAGCGGCACGCAAGCAGACGCCGGCCGACGCGCCGACCCCACCGCCCGTGGCGGTCGCGTCCGGCGCCACCCACGCCGGCGCCACGATCTACTCGGTCGCCGAGCGCGCCGGCGTCTCCATCGCCACCGTCTCGCGAGTGCTGCAGGGCGCCGGCACCGTCTCCGCCAAGACGACCCAGAAGGTGCTCGACGCCGTCGACGAGCTCGACTACGTGCCCCTCGGCGCCGCCCGCAGCCTCGCCGTGCGCCACCACGAGGCCCACGGCCTGGTGCTCCCCGAGCTCACCGGTCCCTACTACTCCGAGCTGCTCATGGGTTTCGAGTCCCGTGCCGCCGAGCTCGGCCAGAGCGTCACCCTCATGCTGACCGAGGGCAAGGCCGACATCGCCCGCGCGGTGCGCCAGCTCGCCACCCACGTCGACGCCATCGCCGTCCTGGGATCGGCCGCCATGCCCCCGGCCGTCGCCAAGGCGCTGCACGGCAAGAAGCCGGTCGTCATCATCGCCGGCTCGCCGCAGGAGGGAATCGAGAGCGTCGGCGCCGAGAACGCCCACAGCGCCCAGAAGCTCACCGAGCACGTGCTCGACCACGGGCGCCGCCGGCTCCTCTTCGTCGGTGACCCCGACGGCGCCCCCGACATCAGCGAGCGTCACGCCGGCTTCGTCGCCGCCCACCGCGCGCAGGGCCTCGAGCCGGCCGAACCGGTGCGCGTCCCCTTCCGCGAGGGCGCGGGTGAAGCCGTCGCCGAGCAGGTCCTCGCCGGCGAGATCACCGCCGACGCGCTCGTGTGCGCCAACGACGAGCTCGCCCTGTCGATCATGAGCCACCTGCAGGACGCCGGCCGCGACGTGCCCGGCGACATCGCGGTGGTCGGCTGGGACGACGTCATGACCTCCCGCTACGTGCGCCCCGGCATGACGACCGTGCGCCAACCCGTCCGTGAGCTCGGGGCGCTCGCGGCCGAACGTCTGCACCAACGGGTCCACGGGGCCGAGCTGCTCGCTGCGCCGCGCGTCCTCCCCACCCAGGTGATCATCCGAGGATCCTGCGGCTGCACCCCGCGGCCTCGCGCCACCCCGTCCACCCGCGCGACCTGACGGCATACGCCCCCGCCCGTCCCCACCGGGCACCCGCCGCCAGGCCACCCCGACCACCCCACGAAACACCACCTCCACCCCCGAAACCCTGCTCGTCTCGAAGAGCACACAAGGAAGTGAGACACCGATGAGACGCACCACAGCCATCACGATCGCGTGCATGACGGCCACCGCCCTCACCGTGACCGCCTGCGGTCGCGACGGCGAGAACGGCGGCTCCGGCGCGGCCCAGACCGGCGCAGCCGTCAGCTCCGGCAAGGCCACCGGCGAGATCACCGTCTGGGCCATGGGCGCCGAGGGCGACAACCTCCCCAAGCTCACCAAGGACTTCGAGACGGCCAACCCCGGCGTCAAGGTGAAGGTGACGGCGATCCCGTGGGACGCCGCGCACGACAAGTTCACCGCCGCGATCGCCGCGGGCAAGACCCCGGACGTCGCCATGGTCGGCACCACCTGGATGGGCGAGTTCGCGGCCAGCGACGCCCTCGACCCGACGCCCTCGCAGGTCGACAAGTCCGCCTTCTTCGAGGGCGCGCAGAAGACGACCGAGGTGAACGGCACCTCCTACGGCATCCCCTGGTACGTCGAGACCCGTGTCCTCTTCTACCGCTCCGACCTCGCCAAGAAGGCCGGCTTCGACGCCGCCCCCACCGACTGGCAGGGCCTCAAGGACATGGCCAAGGCCATGCAGACCAAGGCCGGCGCCAAGTGGGGCATCGGCCTGCAGGCCGGCGGCGAGGGCTCCTGGCAGACCCTCATGCCGTTCGCGTGGTCCGACGGCGCCGACCTCACCAAGGACGGCGGCAAGGCCTACAACTTCGACAGCCCGCAGATCCTCAAGGCCGCGAAGTACTACCAGTCGTTCTTCACCGACGGCATCTCCAACAAGGCCGCCCCGGCGACCCCGACCACCGAGCCCGACTTCGCCAAGGGCACGGTCCCGATGTTCATCTCCGGCCCGTGGATGATGTCCGCCGTCGAGAAGGTCGGCGGCCCCGGCTTCAAGGACAAGTACAACGTCGCGCCGATCCCGGCCGGCTCGGCGGGCTCCTCGTCGTTCGTCGGCGGCTCGAACTTCGTCGTCTTCAAGAACACGAAGAACCGCGACACGTCCTGGAAGTTCGTCAGCTGGCTCGCCGACCCCAAGGTCCAGGCCAAGTGGTACACGCTCTCGACCGACCTGCCCTCGGTCAAGAGCGCGTGGCAGGACCCGACCCTCGCGGCCGACAAGAAGCTCGCCGTCTTCGGCAAGCAGCTCGAGACCGCCAAGGCCCCGCCGTCGTTCCCCACGTGGGAGCAGGCCGTCAAGGGCCTCGACACCGAGCTGGAGAAGATCACCAAGAGCGGCGAGGACCCGGCGACCGGCCTCAAGAGCGCCCAGCAGCAGGCCGACTCCATCGGTACGGGCATGTGATCGCGTGACCGCCCACACCGGCACGACCGGGTCCCCCACCGGGCCCGTGACGCCACCCCCGGCAGCCGCCCCGGGGCGACCTGACGACAGGTCGCCCCGGGGGGCGGGTGACGGAGGCTCCCGGACCTCCCGCGGCCGCGGCACGGCCCGGGCCCGGGAGGGCCGGGCGGCCTGGATCCTCGCGATCCCCTTCTGCCTGCTCTTCCTCGCCTTCACGGCGTGGCCGGTGGTGCAGTCGCTCTTCATGAGCATCACCGACACGAGGGCCCGCGACCTGCGAAAGCCCTTCTCGGTCAACATCATCGGTTTCGACAACTTCACGAAGGCGCTGTCCGACCCGATCTTCCGCAAGGCCGCGGCCAACACGGCGTACTTCGTGCTCGTCGGGGTGCCGCTGACCCTCGTGCTCGCCCTCGCCGCCGCGCTCGCGCTCGACAAGGGCATCACCCGGTTCCGTGCGATCTTCCGGCTCGGCTTCTACATGCCGGTCATCACCTCGATCGTCGCGGTCGCGGTCGTGTGGCGCTTCCTGCTGCAGGACCCGGGCGGGCTCATCAACACCGTGCTCGGCTGGGTCGGCATCAGCGGCCCGAACTGGCTCGGCGACCCCGACTGGTCGATGCCCGCGCTCATCATCATGGCCGCGTGGCGCAACTTCGGCACGGCGATGATCATCTTCCTCGCCGGGCTGCAGGCGGTGCCGGCCGAGCTGCACGAGGCCGCTGCCATCGACGGCGCCAACGCGTGGAAGAGGTTCCGGCACGTCACCCTGCCGCTGCTGCGCCCGACCATGCTCTTCGTCATGGTGACCACCTCGATCGGCTACCTCCAGGTCTTCGAGGAGCCGTTCGTCATGACCAAGGGCGGGCCGCTCAACAGCACCATGACGGTGTCCTACTACACGTACCAGCAGTTCGGCTTCGGCAACTACGGCCTCGCCTCGGCGATGAGCTACCTCATCTTCGTCGTCATCGCGATCGTCACGGCCATCCAGTTCCGGCTGCTGCGAGAGAGGACCTGACCATGTCGGTCGACACCGCACCACGTCGCGTCGCCAAGCCCCGGTCGGGCATGGTCGGCTCGAGCCAGGGTGGCAAGTGGTGGCTCTACGTCATCCTCACCGTCGCCCTGGTGGCCGTCGTCGCACCGTTCGTCTGGATGGTGCTCGGCAGCTTCAAGGGCGAGGGCGAGCTGCGGCAGGTGCCACCGACCTGGCTGCCCGAGAGCGCCTCGCTCGACAACTACACGCAGCTGTTCGACAAGCTGAGCTTCGGCCAGTTCTTCACCAACTCGATCGTCGTCGCTGTCGTCGTGACCATCGGCAACCTCGTCTTCTGCTCGATGCTCGGCTACGCGCTCGCGATGCTCGACTTCAAGGGCAAGCGCTTCATCTTCGTCGCCGTGATGACGACGCTGATGATCCCGGGCGTCGTCACCTTCGTGCCGCTCTTCGTGCTCGTCGCGAACGCCGGCCTCATCGACTCGCTGCCCGGCCTCTTCCTGCCGTTCCTCGTCAGCCCGTTCGGCGTGTTCCTCATGCGCCAGTTCATCCTCGGGCTGCCCAAGGACCTGCTCGACGCCGGCCGCGTCGACGGGGCGGGCGAGCTGCGGATCTTCTGGAAGATCATCCTCCCGCTCTGCGGTCCCGCGCTCGCGACGCTCGGCATCCTCACCTTCCTCGGCAGCTGGAACAACTTCCTCTGGCCGCTCGTCGTGGCCCAGTCCGAGGACAGGTACACCCTCCCCGTGGCGCTCGCCCTCTACTCGACCGGCCAGAACAGCACGAACTACGGCCTGCTGCTCGCCGGTGCCACGGTCGTGATCGTCCCCATCCTCGTGGTCTTCCTCATCTTCCAGAAGCGCTTCATCGAGGGCATCGCCACCACCGGTCTCAAGTGACCCCTGTGAACGGAGAACACCCCATGCAGCACATCCCCAGCCGCCGCTCCTTGCTCGTGGGCGGGGCGGCCTCGGTCGCCGCCTTCGCCCTCGCCCCCAGCCCGGGTGCCCGGGCCGCGAGCGCGCCCGCCTTCGTCCGCAGCGCCCCGACGCTCGCCCTCGACAAGAGACGCGTGCACACGTGGGCCGCCGACACGTGGCGCAGCCTCGTGGCGATGACCGACCCGAAGACCGGCCTCCCGGCCGACAACATCCCCGAGTCCCTCGCCGCCGGCGACCGTTCGGGCTACACGTCGCCGACGAACATCGGCGGCTACCTGTGGTCGACCGTCGTCGCCCGCGAGCTCGGCCTCATCACCCGCGGCGAGGCCTCGGCCCGCCTCGTCCGCACGCTGCGCACCGTTGAGGGCATGGAGCACCACACCCCGAGCGGCATGTACTTCAACTGGTACGACGAGGCGACCGCCAAGACGCTGCACACGTGGCCCGGCTCGGGCGACAAGGTCGTCCCCTTCTGCTCCAGCGTCGACAACGGCTGGCTCGGCGCCGCCCTCCTCGTCGTGCAGCAGTCCGACGCCGCCGCCCGCCCCTGGGCCCAGCGGATCTTCGACCGCATGCGCTGGGACGCCTTCTACAACGACAACAGCGACCCCGCCCACCGGGTGCGCCCCGGAGGCCTCATCCACGGCGGCTTCTACCCGTACGAGAACGGCCGTCCCGGTGGCACCTACCAGGGCACCCACATCGGCGGCGACCCCGTCTGGCTGACGACGCACCACTACGACACGACCGTGTCGGAGACCCGCATCACGAGCTACCTCGGCATCGTCACCGGCCAGATCCCGCCCAAGCAGTACTTCGCGATGTGGCGCACCTTCCCGGCCTCCTGCGACTGGTCGTGGCACGAGATGCAGCCGGTGGGCGAGAACCGCACCTACTACGGCATCGACGTCTACGAGGGCGCCTACACCTACCGCGGCATGCACGTCGTGCCGGGCTGGGGCGGTTCGATGTTCGAGGAGCTCATGCCCGACGTGTTCGTCGACGAGGCCACCTGGGCGCCGAGGTCGTGGGGCCGCAACCACGCGCTGCACGTGCGGGCCCAGCGCGAGCACGGCCTCATCGAGGCCGGCTACGGCTACTGGGGCTTCAGCCCGTCGAGCAACCCCGCGGGCGGCTACCGCGAGTACGGCGTCGACGCGCTCGGGCTCAACCCCACCGGCTACGCGTCCGACCAGGAGAGCACGAACTACGACCCGGGCTTCGGCACCTGCCGGGCTGCGACGAACCCGAACCCGACGTACGGCGACGGCGTCGTCACGCCGCACGCCTCGTTCCTCGCCATGCAGCACGAGCCCGGTGAGGCCTTCACGAACCTCGCCGCGATCCAGGCCGACTTCGACTCCTACGGCCGCGGCGGCTTCTTCGACGCCATCGCGGTGAAGTCCGGCACCGTCGCGCGTCGCTACCTGTCGCTCGACCAGGCGATGATCATGGGCGCGGCGGGGAACGTGCTGGGCGACGACGTGGTGCGACGCGCGTTCTCGACGCCTGCCGTGCGCAACGCGCTCCAGCCGGTCATCGGCATCGAGGAGTTCGGCGCGAGCCCGGTCGGCTGACCGGCCCGACGCCACAACGAGAAACCCACCGACGAAAGGCGGCACCCGTGCGCCCCGAGCTCAGCACCACGGACGACGGAGTGGAGTACCGCGACCTCAACGGCAACGGCCGGATGGATCCCTACGAGGACCCTCGGCTCGACGTCGAGTCGCGGGTCGAGGACCTGCTCGGCCGGCTCTCCCTCGAGGAGAAGGTCGGCCTGATGTTCCAGACCGTCATCGAGGCCGGCACCGACGGCTCGCTCCTCGAGCACCCCGGCAACATCAGCAAGTCGCCGACGAGCACGGTCGTGCTCGAGAAGCACCTCAGCCACTTCAACGTGCACGCCCTCGAGGACCCGCGCATGGCGGCGCGGTGGAGCAACGCCCTGCAGGCGCTCGCCGAGCGCACGCCGCACGGCATACCCGTGACGGTGTCGACCGACCCGCGCCACGCGTTCATCGAGAACGTCGGGGTCTCGTTCTCGGCGGGAGCGTTCTCGCAGTGGCCCGAGCCGCTCGGGCTGGCGGCGCTGCGCGACCCCGAGGCCGTATGCCGTTTCGCCGACGTCGCGCGCCAGGAGTACGTCGCGGTCGGCATCCGCGCGGCGCTGCACCCGACGCTCGACCTCGCTACAGAGCCGCGGTGGGCCCGTCAGGCCGGCACGTTCGGCCAGGACCCCGACCTCGTCACCGAGCTCGGTGTCGCGTACCTCAAGGGTTTCCAAGGCGATTCGCTGGGAGCCGGCAGCGTCGCGTGCACGAGCAAGCACTTCCCCGGTGGAGGACCGCAGAAGGACGGCGAGGACGCCCACTTCCCCTACGGCCGCGAGCAGGTCTATCCCGGCGGGCGGTTCGACGACCACCTCAAGCCGTTCCCGCCGATCATCGAGGCGGGCACGGCGGGGATCATGCCCTACTACGGCATGCCGATCGACCTCGAGGTCGACGGCGTGCCCATCGAGCCGATCGGCTTCGGCTACAACAAGCAGGTCGTCACCGGCCTGCTGCGCGAGAAGCTCGGCTACGACGGCGTCGTCGTCACCGACTGGGAGCTCGTCAACGACAACCACGTCGGTGACCAGGTGCTCCCGGCGCGAGCGTGGGGCGTCGAGCACCTCGACCCGCACGGCCGCATGGAGCTCATCCTCGAGGCCGGCGCCGACCAGTTCGGCGGCGAGGAGTGCGTCGACATCCTGCTCGACCTCGTCGCGCAGGGCCGCGTCACCGAG
>JABFXB010000077.1 GCA_013361975.1 Dermatophilaceae bacterium | reverse complement strand
GGGCATCGCCTCCCGGTCGGCGTTGAGCCCGAAGTAGACCCCGCCGTTGTACGAGGTGATGCCGATCGACAGCGCCTGCCCCTTCGCCAGCGGGGTCACCGGGTAGGTCGAGAGCATCTCGGCGTCACCGGCGTACAGCGGCTCCTGCGGACCCGGGACGTTGGTGATCATGACGTTGTAGAGGCGACGCGACATCGCCGACCCGAGTCGGGCCCCGAGCGCGTGCAGGGTCGGCGGTGCGAAGCCGGCGAGGTTGGCCAGCGAGGTGGCGCCGACGGCCTGCCCGCCCTCCATCTGCTGACGCATCGCGAAGGCGATCTGGTGCAGGCGCATCGACGCGCCCGGCTCACCCACGGGCAGGTTGACGACGCACGCCATGACCTGGTTGGCGTACATGCCCGCGGGGTCGTCGCCGTAGATGCTCACCGGCACCATGGCGCGCACGACCGTGTGCGAGCTGACCGGCTCACCGCGACCGAGCAGCCAGGCCCGGAAGCCGCCGGCGATCGTGGCCAGCACGACGTCGTTGATGGTGACGTCCTCGGCGTACGCACCCCGCGCGAGCCGCTTGCGCACCAGCCGGTAGTCGTCGAGATCGGTGGCGACCATGACCCACCGCCGCGCCGACCCGATCTCGGCGTTGAGGGGAGAGTCGGGAGCCGGGCGGGCCGCCGTGCGCGCCACGGTCGAGAGCACCTGGCCCGCCGACTCGACCGCGCGCAGGCCGACGTTGAGCGCGTCGTTGAGGCCACCGCGCACGAGGTCGACCACCTGGGTCGGGCGGCGCACCGCGTCGACGACGGCACCCGTGACGAGCTCGACCGACGACGGGCCACGCTGCGGCTCCCACGGCGGCGGGTCGTCGTCGAGGTCCTCGCCCTTGACCGCGTCGACGATGACGTGCGCGATGTCGAGGGCGTTGACGCCGTCGATGAGGGCGTGGTGCGTCTTCGTGACGATGGCGAACCGCCCGTCGTGCAGCCCCTCGACGAGGTAGACCTCCCAGAGGGGCCGGGTGCGGTCGAGCTTGCGCGGCTGGACCCGCGCGACGAAGTCCTGCAGCTGGCGGTCGCTGCCCGGACGCGGCAGTCCGGCGCGGCGCACGTGGTAGCCCATGTCGAAGGCCTCGTCGTCGACCCACACCGGGTTGGCGATGCGCCCCGGCACGTCGCGCACCTTCTGCCGGAAGCGCGGGATTGCCCCGATGCGGCTCTCGATGATGCGCACCAGCTGGTCGTAGTCGAATCCCTCGCGTGGAGGCTGGAAGAGCATGACCGACCCGACGTGCATCGACGTGGTGGACTCCTCGAGGTAGAGGAACGACGCGTCGAGCGAGGTCAGCCGGTCAGACATGGTCACACTCTGCCAGAACGCCTTCCGTAGGATCGGGGCCATGCCAGCGTTTCGCGTCCTGCCGTATGCCGTCTGCGTCCTCGCACTCGCGGGCGTCGCCGCCTGCTCCTCCAGCAGCGCGACCGACGGCGCCGGGGCGCCGACCGGCGTGAGCTCGACGGCCTCGGTCAAGCGGCTCGAGGTCACCATCAAGGGCACCACGGTCACGCCGGCACCCGCGCAGGTCGAGCTGCCGGTCGGGTCGACGCTCGAGCTCGTGGTGACGTCCGACCACGACGACGAGCTGCACGCGCACGGCTTCGAGGCCGAGGCCGAGGTCAAGGCGGGCGTGCCGGTCACGCTGCGGCTCACCGCGAAGGAGCCGGGCTCCTACGAGGTCGAGACGCACGAGCCGGCCCTCACGCTGCTCACGGTCGCCGTCCGCTGACGACGCAGCGCCGTCACGCCGACCGTCATGGCACCTTCCGCAGCCCTCACCGCGAACGTCGCGCCGGCCCTCGTCCAGGCGCTCCAGCAGTCCGCGCGGCCGGCCGTCGCGCCGGCCCACGGCGTCGGCAGTCGCGGCGACCTGCCCCTGCCGTTCACGGCGCTCGTCATCGCGGCACTCGCCGCCCTCCTCATCTCGTTCGTCGCGATCAGCACCCTGTGGCGTGAGCCGCGCCTGCGGGCGAGCGACGGCATCCCGCTGCCCGCCCCCGTCGCGGCCGTGCTCGACTCCCGGTGGCTCCGGCTCGTGGCCCGGCTGCTCGCGGCGCTCCTGACCGTGTGGACGCTGGTCGCGCTCGTCCTCGGGCCGGACTCGGCGCGCAATCCCGTGCCCCACGTGGTCTACGTGTGGCTGTGGGTCGGTCTCGCGTTCGCCTCGATGCTGCTCGGCCCGGTGTGGCGTGTCATCAACCCGCTCCGGGCCCTGCACGCCGGACTGCTGCGGCTGGCCCGGGTCTCGCCCGACCTCGCGGCCCTGCCCTACCGGTGGGGCCTCTGGCCGGCCGCGGTCGGACTCGGGACCTTCACGTGGGTCGAGCTCGTCGCCGAGGACAACACGTCGCTCGGTTTCCTCCGGGTGCTGGTCGCCGCCTTCATCGCGCTGTCGCTCCTGGGCGCGGCGGTCTTCGGCCGCGCGTGGTTCGAGCAGGGCGACCCCTTCGAGTCCTGGTCGCGACTGCTCGGTCTCCTGTCGCCCCTCGGTCGGCGCGACGACGGGCGCTGGGTGCTGCGCACGCCCCTCCACGGCGTGAACGGCCTGCGAGGCCAGCGCGGACTCGTGCCCACCGTGGCCGTCATGCTCGGCGGGACGGCATACGACGGCTTCTCGGCGAACCTGTCGTGGGCCACGTTCGTGCAGACGTCCTCGGTGCCC
>JABFXB010000174.1 GCA_013361975.1 Dermatophilaceae bacterium | reverse complement strand
CTCGGCGCGCCGTCACCGTCCTCCCAGCGACCTCCGCGGTTGCCGGGGGTAGGTTCGCGGGGCGGTAGGCTGGGCCGGCCCGGTGCGGGTCGCGATCGCCTGCTCCAACTCCCGACCCGAACGAGAAGGATCCGTACGCGTGGACCCAACACCTCCGGTCAGCGTCATCATGCCGCTGCTCAACGAGGAGAGGCACCTGGAGGACGCCGTCGCCGCGGTCGTCGCCCAGGACTACCCCGGACAGATCCAGATCGTGCTCGCCGTCGGCCCGGGCCGCGACGACACCCTCGGTGTCGCCCGCCGCCTGGCCGAGCGCGACCCTCGGATCACCGTCGTCGAGAACCCGTCCGGCCGCACGCCCGAGGCGCTGAACCTCGCCGTCGCCGCGGCCGAGCACGACATCATCGTGCGCGTCGACGGGCACGGCTTCCTCAGCGAGGGCTACATCGAGCGTGCCGTGCGCGTCCTGAGCGAGACCGGCGCCGCAAACGTCGGCGGCATCATGCACGCGGCCGGCGTCACCGACTTCGAGAAGGCCGTGGCCACCGCCATGACGTCGCCGCTCGGCGTCGGCGGAGCCCGCTTCCACACCGGTGGTGAGGCCGGACCTGCCGACACCGTCTACCTCGGCGTCTTCCGCCGTGAGTGGCTCACGAAGGCGGGCGGCTACGACCCTCGCTTCACCCGCGCCCAGGACTGGGAGCTGAACTACCGCATCCGCCAGGCCGGCGGCGTCGTCTGGTTCGATCCCGCCCTCACGGTCGAGTACCGGCCCCGCCCGAGTCTGCGCGCGCTCAGCCGGCAGTACCGCGACTACGGCCGCTGGCGTCGCGTCGTCGCCGCCCGCCACAAGGGCTCGATCAACGCGCGCTACCTCGCCCCGCCGACAGCGCTGGTGGCCGTGGCCGCCGGTGTCGTCGGGGGTCTCGTCTGGCGGCCGCTGTGGGCCATCCCGGCCGCGTATGCCGCCGGGGTCGGTGTCGGGGGAGCGGCCATCGCGCGCGGCGAGGGTGCGCAGGTGGCGCTCCGGATGCCCGCGGTGCTCGCCACGATGCACATGAGCTGGGGCTGGGGCTTCCTCACCAGCAGGCCGGACCAGCTGGTCCCCGAAGGAGACGAGTCGTGATGCTGGAGCGCTTCTCACGGATCTGGGGCCAGCGCGGCATCCTGCTGACGCTGGTGCAGCGCGACCTTCGCGTGCGCTACGCCCGGAGCTGGCTCGGCTACCTCTGGACGATCATCGACCCGCTGGCGATGGCCCTGATCTACTTCCTCGTCTTCGCGGTGATCTTCCAGCGCGGCGACGCGGGCCACAAGCCCTACTTCCTGTTCCTGCTCCTCGGGCTCCTGCCATGGCAGTGGTTCAACGCGTCCATCAACGAGACCGCACGGTCCCTGGTGGCCGAGGCGAAGCTGGTCCGCTCGACGAACCTGCCTCGCGAGCTGTGGGTGGTCCGCGTGGTCATCGCCAAGGGGATCGAGTTCCTGCTGTCGCTGCCAGTGCTCTTCGCCTTCGTGCTGGTCTACGTCCTCCTGGGCGAGACGAGCCTCAACTGGCGCCTGGTCTTCTTCCCCGTGGCCCTCGCGCTGCAGTTCGTCCTCCAGACCGGCATCGGGCTGCTGCTCGCCCCGGCCACCGTGCTCGCCGACGACACGATCCGCGTGGTCCGGATCGCGCTGCGCATGCTCTTCTACGGAACGCCCATCATCTACACGCTCGACAAGGCGCCCGATTGGCTCCAGACGGCGCTGTGGTTCAACCCCATGAGCGGCATCCTCGAGCTCTACCGAGCAGGGTTCTTCAAGGAGCACGTGCAGGTGGCCCCGCTGCTCGTCGGCACGGTGATGTCGTTCCTGTTCCTGGCCTGGGGCGTCGTGACGTTCGCGCGCATGGAGCGCGCCGTGCTGAAGGAGATCTGAGATGGCCCCGCTGGCCGACCAGACGTCGACCACCACGAGCACTCGCGACGTCATCGCGGTCGACGGTCTGGGGATCGAGTTCTTCCGCTCCCGGCGCCGCAAGCTCTCGCTGCGCGAGATGGTGCTGCGTCGTCAGAACACCGCTCCGAAGGAGACCTTCTGGGCCCTGAAGGACGTGTCCTTCTCGGTCGGCCCGGGCGAGGCCGTTGGCCTGGTCGGCTCCAACGGCGGTGGCAAGAGCACCCTGCTCAAGACCATCGCGGGCGTGCTCCTCCCCGACGAGGGCAGCGTGCGCGTCAACGGAGGCGTGGCCCCGCTCATCGAGCTCACCGGCGGCTTCCTCGGGGAGCTGTCCGCCCGCGAGAACGTCATGCTGACCGCCGGCCTGCACGGCCTGAGCAAGCAGGAGATCGCCGAGCGCTTCGACGATATCGTCGAGTTCGCCGGCCCCCAGGTCAAGGCGGGGCTCGACATGCCCTTCCGGCACTTCTCGTCGGGCATGCAGGTGCGCCTGGGGTTCGCGCTCATCACCACCTTGGACGAGCCGATCGTGCTGGTCGACGAGGTGCTGGCCGTCGGCGACAAGGACTTCCGCGAGAAGTGCTACGGCCGGATGGAGGACCTCCTCAGCCAGGGCCGCACGCTGTTCCTCGTGTCCCACTCGGAGCCCGACCTGCGGCGCTTCTGCACCCGCGGGCTCTTCCTCAAGTCGGGGCGGCTGGTCGCCGACGGGCCCATGGACGACATCCTCGAGCAGTACAACGCGCCTGCCTGACGCAGCGACGTGACCATCGGCC
>JABFXB010000502.1 GCA_013361975.1 Dermatophilaceae bacterium | reverse complement strand
CCAGCAACCCTCCTCCGCGGTGGGGTGCTCCGGGTGACGACCAGGTCGACCCCGATCAGCTCGTGTGATCGCGGCCGGCAAGCGCGGGCCTGCATCCGGTGGGTCCCTCGGCCCCCAGGAGCACTCCCATGTCGGTTCTTCCCAGCGCCTCCCTCTGTGGCGGCACCACCGGCCCGGTCGTCCGCACGCGAGCGCTGCACGTCGTCCCCGACGCCGCCCTGCCCACCGTCGTGGGTGCGGGGCTGCGCGTGCCCACGCTGGGCGGCGAGACGGCATACGCGAACCTCGACCACGCAGCCTCGACGCCGGCGCTCGAGTCGGTCAAGGCCGCCGTCGACCGGGCGCTCGAGACGTACTCCTCCGTGCACCGCGGCGCCGGCTTCGCCTCGCGCCTCACGAGCGCGTGGTACGAGCAGGCGCGGGCCGAGGTGGCCGCCTTCGTCGGAGCCCGAGACGGTGACTCCGTCATCTTCACGCGCACGACGACCGACTCGTGGGCGCTGCTGAGCAAGGCCCTGCCGAGCCGCACGACGGTCTTCGTCTTCGGCACCGAGCACCACTCGACCCTGCTGCCGTGGGGGCGCTACCGCACGGTCCGCCTGCCCGTGCCGCAGACGGTCGACGACGCGCACGCGCTCCTCGAGGAGGCGCTCAACGACCACCCGTCGCGGCACCGCCTCATCGTCGTCACCGCGGCCTCGAACGTCACTGGAGAGGTGTGGCCGATCGAGCGCTTCGCCGCGCTCTCCCACGACCACGGCGCCCGCATCGCCGTCGACGCCGCCCAGCTCTCGGCCCACCGCCGGATCGACCTCGCCGGCTGGGACGCCGACTACGTCGCCTTCTCCGGCCACAAGACGTACGCCCCCTACGGCGCCGGCGTGCTCGCCGGCCGGTCCGACTGGCTCGACGCGGGCAACCCTTACCTGCTCGGTGGCGGTGCGACCCGCTCGGTCACCGAGGAGGGCACCACGTGGGCGACGGGCCCGGCCCGCCACGAGGGCGGCAGCCCCAACGTCATCGGCGCCATCGCCCTCGCCGCCGCGTGCGCCACGATCAGCCGCCACCGGGAGGCCATCGAGGCCCACGAGGCGCAGCTGCTCGAGCGGCTGACGAGCGGCCTCGACGACGTGCCGGGTGTCGAGGTGCTCTCGATCTTCGGCGAGGACCACGACCGCGTCGGGGTCGTCGCCTTCACCATCGACGGGTGGGACTCCTCCCTCGTGTCGCAGGTGCTCTCGGTGGAGCACGGCATCGGCGTGCGCGACGGCAAGTTCTGCGCCCACCTGCTCGTCGACGAGCTCCTCGAGGACCCGTGGGGCGAGCGCGCGGGCACCGCGGTGCGCGCGAGCATCGGTCTGGGCTCGACGCTCGAAGGAGTCGACCGCCTCGTGTCGGCGGTGGCCGGCCTCGTCGAGCACGGCCCGTCGGCCGACTGGACGCTGACCGACGCGGGCTGGGCCGTCGACGGCACCGACCCGCGTGACGTCGAGGTCGAGCGCCCCTGGTGAGCCACGACCGTTGGGGGGGCTGCCGTCAGCTCTTGGGCAACGCGTAGGAGGCCCACACCGCAGCGTGGTCCGCGCGGTTGACGGCCACCTGACCGGCCGAGACGACGGTGAGGCCGCGGCTCAGGAGGTGGTCGAGCTGCACGAAAGCCGGCAGCCGGTTGCCCGCGAACGGCCACGTGCGCACCCACCCCTGACCGTCGGTGCGCTGCGCGTCGTCGAGGCCGCCGGCGAGGTCGCGCATGCCGGGGTGGCCGTAGGAGGCGTTGAAGTCGCCGGCCATCACGAGCGGCTCGTCGCCGTCGAAGCGTTCCTTCCAGGACTGCAGAGCCCTGAGGCCCCCGCGCCACTCGACGGTGTCACCGCGCAGTGGCGCCGTCGGATGGGCGACCTTGAGCCGGACTTTGCCCTTCGGCGTGGTGACGTCGACCTCGGGCTGGATGCTCTGCGTGCGCTCGACGGCCGGGTCGGTGCCGGCGCTGCGCACCGAGAGCGGGTAGCGCGACAGGACCATCGTGCCGCTGGAGGTGCCAGAGCGCGCCACGCCCTCTCGCTTCGTGAAGTAGTCGCCGGCGCCCTCTGCATCGAGCCGCTGCAGCAGCGCGGGCGTCGCCTCGACGAGCACGAGCACGTCGACGGAGTGGTAGCGCACGGCCTCCATGAGCTGGCCGGCGTTGGCCGACCCGATCCAGACGTTCGCCGACATGACGGTGAGGTCGACATCGGCCTTCGGTGACGACGACGCGCGGAACGCCGGAGCTGCCACGGCGACCGCGACGGCCAACGCGACGGCGACGGGGATCGCCACGACCCAGCGCCGCAGCACCAGCGTCGCGACGAGGAGGAGCCCGAGACCGATCAGCACGAAGGGTCCGGCGGTCTGCAGCACGACGACGAGGTATGCCGTCGTGTCGAGCCAGCGGAGCGCGCCCACCGAGGCGAGGACGACCAGGACGACGACGATGAGGACGTCGATCCACGGGCCGCGGCCATGCCTCGACGCGGACCGCCTCGTTGCCGGGTGGCCGGCGGCGGGCTCTGCGTCGGGCTCGTCGTCGGGACCGCCGCCCGCCGCGGGCGTCCCGGCGGCCTCCTGCACGCTCACCTCAGGCCTGCAGCACGACCGGGATGAACATCGGCCGGCGACGGATCTTGCCGCCGACCCAGGAGCCGACGGCACGCCGCACGACCTGCTGGAGCTGCTGGTCGTCACGCACGC
>JABFXB010000282.1 GCA_013361975.1 Dermatophilaceae bacterium | reverse complement strand
GTCCTGGCAGTCTCGCTCGTGGCCCTCGTGCTGATGCTCACTGCCGGCGCGCTGGCCGTCGGATCAGCGGTCGTCGCGAGCCACCGAGCGCGCCTGGCCGCCGACCTCGCTTCCCTCGCCGGGGCGTCCGCGGCTCAGGACGGATCGAGTGCCGCGGCATGCTCCGCCGCGCAGCGGGTCGCACGAGCGAACGGCGCCGTCACACGGTCGTGCTCGGTCGACGGGGCGGATGTCGAGGTCACGGTCTCGGTCAAGGCCTCGCTGTGGCCGGCGCCGGCGATGGCGCGCTCCAGGGCCGGGCCGGAACGATGACGCCGTCTCGACGACGCCAGTCACAGTCGGCTCGCCGCTCGCCGCTCGCCGCTCGCCGCTCGCCGCTCGCCGCTCGCCGTCCGCCGTCCGCCGTCCGCCGTCCGCCGCTCGCCGTCGAGTCGCGACGCGGCTGCGTCAGCGGTTCTGCCAGGCGTCCGGAGCGGTGAGCAGCTGCCGCACGCGGTCGGGCAGGTCGCCGGTGCGCAGGTCCTCGAGCGAGGTCTCGTCGAGCACCTCGCGCAGGCTGGCCCGCACCGCGACCCACAGGCTCGGCAGGTGCGCGGCGACGCCCTGGTAGGCGGTCTCGTGCGGGCGCAGTCCCCGCACCTCGGCGAGCGGGCCGTCGACCGCCCGGAACACGTCACCGACGCTGATCGCCCCGCGTTCACGCGCGAGCACGTAGCCGCCCCGGGCGCCGCGTCGGCTGAGGACGAGGTCGGCGCGACGGAGGTCGGCGAAGATCGCCTCGAGGAACTTCCGGGGCAGTTCCTGCCGGGTCGAGAGGCTGTCGATGCTGATCGGCGCCGAGCCCTCGGCATCGGCCTCCGCGAGGATCAGCATGGCGCGGACCGCGTAGTCGACCCGTGCCGAGATGTCCATCCGTGCAGTCTGCCGCACCGAGGCGCGGCACGTGCACCCGGCGCGGGTGGTGCGCCCACGGCGCAGACGGCTGAGGCGGCGAGGTGTCGTCCCCTCGCCGCCCCAGTCATTCGGTCATCCGGTCTCCCGGATCACCTGCACCCGCCGCGACGCGACGGGAGGCTCCACGGCATACGGTATGCCGTCGCGCGAGGGCCCGGCCGGGCGGTCTCAGCCGCTGGCTCCCGCCACGCAACACGTAGCCGCCCGGCGCGCGACCGCCTCAGATCGCCAGGGCCGGGTCGACGTCCACGACGCTGGAGCGCGCGACGGCGCGGGCGTGGACCGTCTCACCCTCGCGGAGCTGGAGAGCCGCGGCGTCGCGTCGCGTGATCTGGGCCGCGAAGTGCTCACCGGAGTCGGCACGGAGGTCGACGCGCACCTCGAAGCCGAGGGGCACGACCCGCTCGACGACCGCGTCGATGACGCCGGGCGAGCCGGCGACCTGCGCGTCGAGCGCCAGCGCTGTCGCGCGGTCACGCTCCAGGACGATGTCGTGCGGGCGCACCAGCTGGTCCCCGAAGTGCGCGACCGAGCCGAGGAAGCCCATGACGAAGTCGTTCGCCGGGCGCTCGTAGAGCGTGACGGGGTCGCCCACCTGCTCGATGCGGCCCTTGTTGAGCACGGCGATGCGGTCGGCGACGTCGAGGGCCTCCTCCTGGTCGTGCGTCACGAGCACCGTCGTGACGTGCACCTCGTCGTGCAGGCGCCGCAGCCACTGCCGCAGGTCGGTGCGCACCTTGGCGTCGAGCGCACCGAACGGCTCGTCGAGCAGCAGCACCTCCGGGTCGACGGCGAGCGCCCGAGCCAGGGCCATGCGCTGGCGCTGACCGCCCGAGAGCTGGGCGGGGTAGCGGTTGCGGAAGCCCTCGAGCCCGACGATCTCGAGCAGCTCGTCGACACGTCTGTCGATCTCGGCCCTGGGGCGCTTGCGGATCGTCAGGCCGAAGGCGACGTTGTCGCGCACCGTCATGTGCTTGAACGCGGCGTAGTGCTGGAACACGAAGCCGATGCCGCGCCGCTGGGGCGGCTCGTTCGTGACGTCGCGGCCCTCGATCGTCACGGTGCCCGAGTCGAGCCCCTCGAGGCCGGCGATCGACCGCAGCAGCGTCGACTTGCCCGACCCGCTCGGCCCCAGCAGCGCGGTGAGCGACCCGCTCGGGATGTCGAGGCTGACGTCGTCGAGGGCGGCGAAGGACCCGTAGTTCTTGCGGGCGCTGGTCACGGTGATCATCGGTCGCTCCTCTTGCGGTCGAGCACGGTCATGAGCAGCAGCACGACCAGCGCGATGCCCATGAGGAGGGTGGCGGCGGCATACGCGCCGTAGGTGTTGTGGTCGTCGATGTAGCGCGAGTGGACGAGCAGCGTCAGAGTCTGCGAGACGCCCGGGAAGCCGGACGACACCATGATCACGGCGCCGAACTCGCCGAGGGCGCGGGCGACCGTGAGGACGATGCCGTAGGTCAGACCCCAGCGGATGGCCGGGAGCGTGATGCGCCAGAACGTCTGCCAGCGGTTCGCGCCGAGGGTCGACGCGGCCTGCTCCTGCTCCTGGCCGATCTCGTGGAGCACCGGCTCGACCTCGCGCACGACGAACGGCAGGGTCACGAACAGCGTCGCGATGACCATGCCGGGCAGCCCGAAGATCACCTTGAAGCCGGCGTTGTCGAGGCCACCGAACCAGCCGCCCGCGCCCCACAGCATGATGAGGGCCACGCCGACGACGATGGGCGAGACGGCGAACGGCAGGTCGACGACCGCCTGCAGCAGCCCGCGGCCACGGAAGCGCCCCCGCACCAG
>JABFXB010000176.1 GCA_013361975.1 Dermatophilaceae bacterium | reverse complement strand
GCGAACGGGTCGCCGAGGAGGGCGACGTATGCCGCGTGGGTGGCGCTGCCGTTCACCGTGACCGTCACGTGACCCACGCGGTCAGCGGCAACGACGACCCAGCGCCCGCTCACGGGCCGGACCGTGAGCGTGTCGGCGACACGGTCGGCGACGATGCACGGCCAGGCGTGCAGCAGGCCGAACGAGGCCATCGAGCGGACGTAGTGGTTCCCGCACTCGGCCTCGTTGAACGGGTTCCGGCGCCGGCCGTCGTGCCGGTCACGCACGTCGGCAACGACCCGGGCTGCGAGCTCGTGCTCACCCTCGAGGGCGAGGCCGATCGCGGCACTGTATTCCAAGCCGGTCCACACCTCCTCGCTGTACGGGAACGGCCGGGCCGGTCGGTCACCGCGCGGGTAGGTGCAGTTGAGCAGGCCCGCCTCGTCGCCGAGCGTGTAGCTGCGCATGTGGTTGACGTGGGCGGCGAAGTCGTCGCGGTGGTTGTGGCGATGGATGGCGCGCGCCGTCACGGCAACGTGCTCGGGGTCGAGGCGATCGTCGAGGCCGGACAGCACCGCCATGGCGTGACCCGCGAGCTGGTCGCTGCCGCATCCGGATCCGATCTGCAGCACCGGGTCGACCAGATCGTCCGAGCCCACCCACGGGCTGTCGCCGGCGTAGCGGATGCGCAGCCCTTCGGCGATGGCGTCGGCCGAGCCCGGCGGGCGCACGTCCTGCTCGTAGTACTCGCCGTTGAACAGCAGCGCGTCGGTGGCCGCGGCCCCTCGGCGGAGCAGGTCGGTGCAGGTCGCCGCGAAATCGTCGTCGCCGACAGCGTGGGCCAGGTCGGCGCACGCCGCGAGCGCCGCGAGGTACCACGACTGCCCGACGCCGTTGGGGCCGTAGTACTCGACATCCATCGTGTTGTGCTGGCAGCCCTCCATGACGCCGTCCCGGTCGGCGTCCCAACCCTTTTCGACCCAGGCGAACTCGAGCGCGCGGCGGGCGCCGGGCCACAGCCGGCGCAGCCGGTCGGTGTCGCCCGAGAGCCGCCACGTGCGGTGCAGGCGCACGAGAGCCCCCATCTGGCCGTCGGCGGCGGCGACCCGCCAACCGGTGCCGGCCGACGCGAGGGGCAGCCCGGCGCGGAAGCTCATCAGCCCGCGGTCGTCGAGGCTGTGGACGAGCTCGACGTCGCGCATCGTCCAGGCGAGGTCGGGGTGCAGCTGCTCGAGGGCGTACTGGTAGTTCCACACGTGCGTGCACGACCCGTGACAGCTGCCGTGGTCGAGCATGCTGCCCTCCCAGCCGAGGAAGGTGCCGTCAGCGATGCGGAAGCACGTCGACGACCGCAGCACGGCGAGGTTCGACAGGGCCGCGTCCTGCACGGCCACCGGCAGGTCGGAGGCTGCCACCGCGGCCGGCAGCGCGAGCGTGCGCCGCTCCAGGTCGGGCAGGTTCGCGGCCACGTGGTCGACGACGTCGGCGGCGTCGACGAAGCGCCGCGTGTAGTGGTTGCCGACCAGGTCCTCCGAGTGGCTGTGGTCGGGCGGCGGGGCCGGGTCGTGTCGCCAGCCGCGGCGGTTCGGCGCGTGCCACGCGAGGAGCAGCGTGACGTCGACGTGCTCACCGGGGGCGAGCGTGGTGCCGGTCGTGAGCGAGCCGGTGGGGACGCGGGCGGGCAGGTCGGGCTCGTCGAGCAGGCCGTCGTCGGAGAAGTCCTGCCAGAAGTCGAGCAGCGAGTCGCCCCACGAACGCTTCGCCCAGGCGGCGCGGACACTTGTCGGCGCAACCCCGAGGAGTGCCACCGCAAGAGTGCCCCACGACTCGGCCGTGCCGTCGACCGTGGTCCGGCCGAGCAGCGTCGTCCGGCCGGCCCCGCGGATGACGTCGAACGTGTTGCCGTCCGGCAGGTCGGAGCCGGGACGGCGGCCGAGCACGTTCACGACGTTCGCCGCGAGCGAGACCGCGATCTCGTGAGCTGCCTTGTTGAGCAGACGGATCCGTACAACGACAACGGGCAGGCCACTTGCTTCGGCGTCCCCCGGCACGAGCGGGTTGAAGGCGCCGAGCGTGACGCCGACAGGCACGTCGGGGTCGGCGAGCGTCACGGTCCCGAAGGGGTATGCCGCCGCGAACGACGCGTGCCGGAAGCGCGGGAGCCCGTGCAGGGCGGTCGGGCTCCCGAGCGGCCCGTCGAACTCCGTGTCGGGGAGCACGCCCTCGAGCACCCGGGTCTGAACTCCGTCGCGGACGCCGTCGCCCGCCACCCGCAGAGCGAGGAACGAATCGGGTGTGAAGCCCTTCGCCGGCCGGTTGAACAGCTCCCAGTCCTGCAGGTTGCCCCGGCCTCCGAAGCTGATGGTGCCGGTGCCGACGCCCCCGACGGGCAGGGCGACCCGTCTCAGGTGGTCGGCGGCATACGTGGTGATGGTCGGCCAGCCCCACGGATGGCGGCCGCGATCGGTGAGGACCACGTCAGGTGAGCGGGTCCATCGGCTCGCCGGCGACCTCGAGATCATCGAACGAGGGGGTCTCGGGCCGGTTCGTCACGGGGCGGTCGAGGTAGAAGAACGCCGTCGAGGCGATGTCGTCGTGGAGCGGGTTGTAGCGGTGGCCCGAGCGCCAGCCAAGGGCCTGGATGTCGACGTGGAGGTCCTCGCTGAAGTGGATGGGGTCCGGCACGTGCCAGCGGTAGAGGCCGAAGCGCTGCTGCGAGTGGTAGAGCCCGTCGGGCCGGAGCACCTGGGGCATGCCGAGCCACGGCGTCGAGAAGGTCGTGTAACCCTGGCCCGGCACGTCGAAGTTCCACGCCCCGCCGAAGTAGTCCTCGGTGCCGGTGCCGCAGATCGTCGGCCAGGCGCCGTCCTCCTGGTCGCGGTCACCGTCGACGTAGAACTTGATCTCGCCCTCCCCCCACCAGCCGGGACTGTTGACGCCCCACGCCATGTACGTGCCGACGTAGTGGCCGCGGCCCTCGACGCCGACGACGATCGGGTGGGTCTCGCGGCCCGGCAACGGGTTGCTGCGGCGGTACTGCGCGTGGAGGTAGCCGGCGTCGGCCACCGCGGCCTCGACATCGGGGCCGATCTCGTAGGTCACCTGGTAGTAGACGGTCGCGGTGTGGTCGGCGAGGTTCTCGATGGTCAGCCGCGCGCCATCGCGGAACGGCATCGGCCAGTAGGAGTTGAAGCCCCCGTTGGGGTTGCTCGCGACCATCGCCGAGCTGACCTGCGCGAAGTGGCCCCAGCCGTTGCAGAAGAAGTCGCCGACGGGGACCTCGACGGCGGGCTGGTCGGCGCCGTCCCAGTAGGCCCGCAGGACGAGGCTGCGCCAGTTGCTGCGGTGGGTCGTGAGCCAGATGTGCGTGATGCGGCCGGCGCCCTCGATGGTCGCGAGGTCGAAGGTGCCCGTGGCCTCGACGTCGACGCTCGGCGAGATCTTCCAACCGGTGCCGAGGTCGCGAGCGCACGCTGCCCCCGTGCCCTCGGTGGCGCGGCCGCCACCGCCCTTGGCGCCGTCGAAGTTCTCGGGCGAGATGGAGCGCGTCTCCACGGTGCGGAGGGTCGCGATGTCGGACAGGCGGTGCGGCGTCATTGCCAGGTCTCCTGGGGTGGGTGCTCGTCACGGTCGTGATGCAAGTCGTTGCACCGACCGGCGAGCAATCGATTTCTCAGGCGAGAACCTAGGTGACCTGATCGCGGTGGTCAACCCCCGACGGGACTCCCAGGTCAGCGCGGCCGGCTCCGTCCACGCTTGGTCGGCGCGCTCCGGCGCGAGCTCGCCCGGGGCACGAGGGAGGTCTCGAGCACGATGGTCTCGGCCGGGCGCACCGCGCCGCGCGCCCGCACCCGCTCGAGCAGCAGCTCCCCGGCGCGACAGCCCATGTCATAGGCGGGCTGGGCCACCACGGACAGCGGCGGGTCGACGAAGCGTGCCCAGGGCGCATCGTCGAAGGCGATGAGGCCGACATCACGGCCCGGCACGACCCCGCGTTCCCGGAACTCCTCCAGCGCGCCGAGGGCCATGAGCGAGTTGGCGACGAAGAAGGAGTCCGGCGGGTTCGCCTGACGTAGCAGAGAGGCCACGGCAGTGCGTGCCGTCTCGGCGTTGTAGTCGGTGTGCTTGACCAGCGACACGAGTGGACGGCCACGATGGGCACGCCAGGCACGCCGGTAGCCCTCGAGGCGCTGCTCGGCCGTCTCGGTCGCAGTGGGGCCGGTGACACAGGCCGGCCGGTTCCAGCCCTGCTCGAACAGGTGCCGGGTCGCCTCCTCGGCGCCGTGCTCGGAGTCGACCACGACGGTGTCGACCGGCTGGTCGAGGTGCCGGTCGACCGCGACGATCGGAATGGACGCAGCCATGAGCCGCGAGATGTCGCTGCCCGACCGGTTCGGCGAGATGACGACCCCGGAGACCTGCTCGCGTTCGGCGACGTCGAGGTAGCGCGCCTCCTTCTCCGGGTTGCCGTCGGTGTTGCAGAGGATCACCGAGAACCCCTCCCGTTGCGCGATGTCCTCCACGCCGCGCGCGACCGAGGTGAAGAACGGGTTCTCGATGTCGGAGATGATCAGCGCCCACACGTCGGTGCGCTGCAACCTCAGGCTCCGCGCGACGCCGTTGGCTCGGTAGTCCAGCTGGCGGGCAGCATCGCGTACGCGCTCAGCCAGCGCCTCGTCGACGTTGGCCACACCGTTCAGCACGCGCGACACGGTCGCGGGCGACACGCCTGCGAGGGAGGCGACGTCTTTCATCTTCGGCACGATCTGCTCCCCGTCTGAGGCAACGCTTCTCTGCGCACTCTAGAGCCGAGAAATCGTGTTCGGGAACTCCGCCCCGGCAACAAGCGGTTCGCCGCGCGGCTCTCACCGGCGAACCCGATGTCCACCGCGCGGGCCGGACGAGTCAGGCGAGCTCGAGGTATCGCTTGGCGATACGAGCGAGCGTGACCTGGCCGATGGCCCGGAAGGGGTGCAGCGGGTCGGGCGCCTCGGACCCCGTCGGGCCGCCGAGCTCGGTGTGGGCCAGGGCGCTCATGACGGTGTAGGCGTCGCCCTTGCTGTAGCCGTGCTCCTGGGTGAGGACGCCGAAGAGGTCCTCGTACGCGCGGTCGATCGAGTCCTGGACGGGGTTCCCGAGACCGACGCAGACGATCTCGTCGCCGGTGTCGATCCTCGGCGCGCGCAGCTTCATGCCCTTGACGAGGTCGACGCTGACCGTCGCGCGGCCGGCGATCTCGATGGCGACGAAGGAGCTCTCGCCGCGGCTCATCACGGCGTGCAGGTCGCCGATGGCGAGCCCTGCCCCCTCGACCTCGACCGGCAGGTAGACGGTCGAGCCGGGCCTGGCATCGGTGAGGTCCATGTTCCCCCCGGTGGCGTAGGACGGCATGACCGTCGACATCGCGCCGTCCGCCGGGGCCACCCCGATGCACCCGATCATGGGGGCCACGGCGCAGCTGACGCGGTCGGTGAGCTGTGCCCTTCCGTCGCGAACGGGCACGCGGCGTACGTACCACTCCTCGCCCATCGGCCGGGCGAGAGCGCCCGCCCCGGGGATGTAGACGGACCAGCCGTGCTCGGCCATCTCGATGTCGTGGACCGTCACGGCGAGCGCGTCTCCGGGCTCGGCGCCCGTCACGTGGACCGGGCCTGTGACGGGGTTGATCGTCGCCGTGACCTTGGCGAGGTCGCGCAGCTGCTCCATCTGGGCGTATGCCGCGTCGTCCGTCTCGAACGTGAGGCGCTCCCCGGTGCCGGGTTCGACGGTGAGCACCGGCTCGTGGGCGGCCGAGTAGTCGGCGTGCGCGTGCTCCTTGGTGATCAGGTGGGTGTCGGTCACGGGTCAGCCCTTCCGCTCGGCGGCGTGGTCGAGCTCGGCGCGTGCTCCTGCCGGGGCCGCGGTCGGGTCGGCGCGGTGCTCCGGGAGGATGCCGATTCCCTTGCGGCTGTAGTACGCCAGCACCAGCAGGCCGATGACGAGCCAGGCGAGGCCGCCGATCTTGGCGGCCGGCTCGGCGTTCCACAGGACGAAGCCGATGATGAGGAAGCCGATGACCGGCCCCACCCAGTGCAGCAGGACGTTGGAGGACTTGCGGCGCACGCCGTAGTACGTCATGACCGACAGGTGCAGCAGCAGGAACGAGGTCAGGGCGCCGAAGTTCACCAGCGAGCTGATCAGCCCGATCTGGCCGACGAAGAACAGGCCGAGCACGAGCGTGATGCCGGCGACGAGCAGGATGGCGCGCTCGGGCACCTTGCTGCGGGTGTTGATGTGGGCGAGGAACCGGGGCAGCTGGCCGTCGCGGCTCATCGAGAAGAGCAGGCGGGAGGTGGCGCTCTGGGCGGCCACGGCGTTGGCGATGCCGACGGCGAGGGCGTTCATGGCGAGGAAGGCGATCTGCCACCCGTTGTTGCTGATCTTGCCGACGATGTCGAAGAACGCGTTGCCCGACTCCGCGTCCGAGAAGGAGGTGGTGTTCGGGATGAGCATGCCGGCGAGCCAGGTCTGGCTGATGAAGAAGAAGGCCACGAGGAAGAGGCCCGCGATCATGGCGATTCCGGCGGAGCGGTGGCCGCCCTTGCTCTCCTCGGCGAGCGTCGCGATGCCGTCGAAGCCGAGGAAGGAGAGCACGGCGATGGACAGTGCCGTGCCGACGAGGGGCGCCGAGAAGTTGGCCGCGTCGAAGATCGGCTTGGCCGTGACGTGCGCTCCCCCGGTGCCGTGGGCGATGGCGACGACGGCCATGACGACGAAGATGACGATGAAGAGCACCTCCGCCGCGAGGAAGAGGCGGTTGACGACGGCCGTGAACGAGATGCCGACGTAGTTGATGGCCGTGTTGACCAGAAGGAAGATCAGGATCCACGCCCACTTCGGAACGCTCGGGAAGATGCCCGACATCGACTCCGCGGCGAAGACGTAGAGAAGCGTGGGCACGAGGAGGTAGTCGAGCAGGATCGTCCAGCCGGCGATGAAACCGAGCTTGGGGTGCATCCCGCGGCCGACGTAGGAGTAGACGGAACCCGCGATGGGGAACGCTCGGCTCATCTGGGCGTACGACAGCGCGGTGAAGATCATCGCGACGAGCCCGATGAGGTAGACGAGGGGCACCATCCCCTTGGCCTCGTTGTAGACGGTGCCGTAGATCGCCCACGGCGCGATGGGCACCATGAAGACGAGGCCGTAGATGAGCAGATCGGCGGTGGAGAGGCCACGGCTCAGCTCCTGCTTGTAGCCGAACTCCGTGAGGTCTCCCTCACCGAGGGTGTGACTGTCGTACGTGGACATGCGTGATCTCCGGATCATCAAGGGCGCGGGGCGCAGGGTCAGTCGTGCTGGCTGAGGAAGGACTCGACGACGTCGAGGAAGGCGTCGGGCTCCTCGACGTGCGGCATGTGGCTGGACTCCGGGAAGACGTGCGAGCGCACGTCGGGGATGCGCTCGATGAAGGGCTCCCAGACCAGGGGCATCGCCTCGTCGTGCGCGCCGGCGACGACGAGCGTCGGGACGCGTATGCCGTCGAGGCGGTCGACGACCGACCAGTCCTTGAGCGACCCGACGACGTGGAACTCCGAGGGCCCGTTCATCGTGTGGTAGACGGTCGGCTCCTGCTCGATCTGGGCGAACGAGTCGGTCACCTCGGGCGGGTTCGGCACGACCCGGCATACGTGCCGGTCGTAGAAGACCTTCTCGGCCTCGGCGTACTCCGGGGAGTCGGTGGTGCCGGCCTCCTCGTGCTCCAGCAGCGTCTGCTGCACGGCGGCGGGCAGCTCGCCGCGAAGGGTGTTGGCCGCCTTCAGCCACAATTCCATGGAGGCAGGCGAGTCGCAGATGCTCAGGCTGAGGATCCCGGAGTCGTCGGCGAGGACCACCTCGGGTCCGAGCATCCCGCCCCAGGACTGGCCCAGCAGGTGGAAGCGCTGGTCGATGCCGAGCGCCCGGACGAGGCCCCGCAGCTCGTCGACGAACAGCTGGGGAGTCCAGAAGTCGGCGGGGGCGTCCGGCAGGTGGGTGCTGCCACCGCAGCCGAGCTGGTCGTAGTGGATGACGGTGCGTCCGCGCACCGCAAGGTTGGCCATCATCAGGGTGTAGTTGTGGGCCGCGCCGGGACCGCCGTGGAGCACCACGACGGGCGCCTGGTCGGCGGCCGGGTCGAGCTCGCCGGTGATGCGGTACCAGGTGCGGTGGCCGCGGAAGTCGACCTCGCCCTCGGTGGTGGGGTCGGGGAAGCGCGCGTCGTGCGTCGTTGCCAATGGGTCCTCCTCGGTGAACGGACCAAAGTGGACCACGCAAATGGTCTGCTGACAAGACCTTTCTCGAGACCATGCCTAGACTGCCCTCGTGGAGAGCCATGGGGACCGGGGAATCGACGGGGACGCTGGCACGCTCCTCGCTGGTGGCCCGCGCACCAAGGCCACCTCCCTGACCGACCGGCTCATCACCGCCATCGCGGTCGGCGAGTACTCCCCGGGCGAGCGGCTGCCGCCGGAGCGCGACCTGGCCACCTCACTCGGCGTCAGCAGGGCCACGGTGCGCCAGGCGCTGCAGCACGTCACCGACCTCGGCCTCATCGAGACCCGGCGCGGGCGGGCCGGCGGCGCCTTCGTCGCGTCGGTGTCCTGGGAGGACGTCGCGCCGGACGTCGCCCGACGCACCCTCGAGACCGAGATCCCGCGGCTGCTCGACCTCTACGACTACCGGTGCATGGTCGAGGGCATGATCGCCCGCGCGGCGGCAGAGCGCCGCACCGACGACGACGTCGCGGCGCTGGAGAAGGCCTTGCAGGACTTCCGGGCCGCCACGTCGATGACCGAGGCGCGCAACGCCGACCGACGGTTGCACGGGCTCGTCACGGCCGCTGCCCGCAACCCGCACCTCACGTCGCTGAGCGCCCACCTGACCGCGGCCGCCACCTTGGGGTTCGGCGTCGAGCCGTACACGCAGGAGTTCTACGACGAGGCCCTCGCGCAGCATCTGGAGCTCGTCGGGCACGTCGTCCGCGGTGAGGCGGAGGAGGCCAACCGGAGCGCGCAGGCCCACTTCCGGCTGACCCTCGACACGATGCGAGCCGGCCTCGAACGCGCTCGAGGCAGGCGAACCGGGCCGCCGGCATAGACACGAGGCAGCGAGATCGGGTCCACGGAGGGGCGGCAGTGTGGCGTAGCGTCCGAGGATGCGCAGTTTCGCGATCACGGACTCGATCCGCTCGTACGCCGTCGCTCACGGGACATGGCACCCTGAGCCCGTGGTCCGTGAGCTCCAGGCAGAGACCGCCGAGCTCGGGGACGTGGCAGGCATGCAGATCGGCGACGACCAGGGCCAGCTCCTCACCATGCTCACCCGGCTCATCGGAGCGCGCAGGGCCGTGGAGGTGGGGACGTTCACCGGCTACTCGAGCATGTGCATCGCCCGGGGCCTGGCCGACGGGGGTTCGCTTCTCTGTTGTGACGTGAGCGAGGAGTGGACCCAGATGGGGAGACGCGCCTGGGCCGCCGCCGGTCTGGCTGACCGGATCGAGCTGCGCATTGCTCCGGCGCTGGACACGTTGCGGTCCCTGCCCGCGACGGCACACATCGACCTGGCCTTCATCGACGCCGACAAGCCCGGCTACACGGCCTACTGGGACGAGCTGGTGCCGCGGGTGCGGCCGGGGGGCCTCTTGCTCGCGGACAACGTCCTCTGGAGCGGCCGCATCGCCGATCCGGAGGCCACCGACGAGAACACCAACGCCTTGCGCGCCTTCAACGACAGGGTCGCCTCCGACGAGCGCGTCGAGGCCGTGGTCCTGACGGCCTTCGACGGACTGACCATCGCCCGGCGTCGGTGATCCGAGGCCCAGCCGCCCTCCGACCAGCTCACGGGTGCCCGAGACCACGCCGTCGCCGAGATGCTCGCCGCCCGCCCCTCGGTCGTGGACCATCTGCGCCGAGCGCTCCTCGACAGCAGCACGGAGCACGACGGTCTCGCCTGACCTGCGCCAAACCGCTCGTCTGACAAAGTCATCCCAAATAGTGGCCAACGCTTTACCCAGCCGCGCGTAGCGTCCCCTTCACGGCGCCGGTCCGGTGGGAGGCCTGGACGAGCGCGCCGTGACCCCAATGGACGCTGCGCCGAGCGTCACCAACCCCAACCCTGGAGGATCTGTGAAACGCTCGGCCCTCTCTTTCGGTGCCATCACCGGCGCCCTGCTCCTCACGGTCGGCACGACGTCCGCGATGGCCCAGCCATCGCCGACCGGCACGGCCCACCGCGCTGAGCACGTCTGCGCGCGTCCCGTGCCCGGAACGGCCGGCTGCCACGCCATGGTCGTCGTCGACGCCACCGGCAAGCCGCAGGTGACCACCACCCCGAGCGGGTACGGCCCGGCCGACATCCAGTCGGCATACGGCCTGACCGGCCTGTCCAGCGGTGGCCGCACCGTCGCAATCGTCGACGCCTACAACGACCCCACGGCGGAGGCGGACCTCGCCACCTACCGCTCGCAGTACAACCTTCCCGCCTGCACCACGGCCAACGGGTGCTTCAGGAAGGTCAACCAGACCGGAGGCACGAGCCTGCCGCGCACCGACGCCGGCTGGGCCACCGAGATCAGCCTCGACCTCGACATGGTCTCGGCGTCGTGCCCCGACTGCAAGATCCTGCTCGTCGAGGCGAACTCGGCGTCGTTCGCCAACCTCGGCACCGCAGTGAACTACGCAGCAACGCAAGGTGTTTCGGCCATCAGCAACAGCTACGGCGGCTCGGACTCCGCGGGGACCTCGGCCTACGACCACCCCGGCATCGCGATCACTGCCTCCACCGGTGACAACGGCTACGGCATCGAGTCGCCCGCGTCCTTCGACAGCGTCATCGCCGTCGGAGGCACGAGCCTCACCCGCGCCTCCGGCACGGCCCGCGGCTGGACGGAGAAGGCGTGGAGCGGCGCCGGCAGCGGCTGCTCGACGCTGAACGCCAAGCCGTCGTGGCAGACGTCCGCCACGCAGTGCACAGGCAAGGCAAACGCCGACGTCTCTGCCGTCGCCGACCCGAACACCGGTGTCGCCGTGTACGACTCGACCTCCTACCAGGGCCGCAAGGGCTGGCAGGTCTACGGCGGCACCAGCGCCTCCGCGCCCATCATCGGCAGCGTGTACACGCTCTCGGGCAACACGGCCGGCTACCCGGCGTCCTACACCTGGGCCCACAGCACCGGCCTGAACGACGTCACCTCCGGCACGAACGGAACCTGCACCCCGGCCGTGTGGTGCACGTCGGGCACCGGCTGGGACGGCCCCACCGGCCTCGGCACCCCGAACGGCACCAGCGCCTTCTGATCCACGACGCACCGCCATGGGAGGGGCCCGTCCGGGGGGACGGGCCCCTTCTGCGTGCCCCCGGCTTCTCCGATGGCCGGCAACGCGGCCCAGCTGTCGAGGGTAGACACCGACCAAGAGGAACTCGACCAGCTGATGCAAGCGCTCTGCTCCAGCGGTCCCGGGAGAAGGTGGGCAACCTCGAGGTCGCACTCGAGCACAGCCGCGACATCGGCGCCGCGATCGGCATCCTCATGGCGATGTACAAGCTGGCTCGCGACGAAGCGGGCGAGAGGCTCCGAAAGGGCAGCCAGGACTCCAACACCGAGGTGCGCGACCGCGCTCTGTACGTG
>JABFXB010000417.1 GCA_013361975.1 Dermatophilaceae bacterium | reverse complement strand
TGCTTCCTCGTCGACCGCGACCGCGGCTGGGAGAGCCGGCCGATCGACACCATGGGCGAGTGGGGCCCGGCCGCCCTCGTCTTCGAGGGCGTGCGCGTGCCGCACTCTGCGATCCTCGGCGAGGAGGGCAAGGGCTTCGAGCTCGCGATGCGGTGGATCGGCAAGGGCCGCTACATGCTGCCGGCCCGGGCGCTCGGCGCCTGCGAGCGGCTCGTCGAGATGGGGATGGAGCACGCCCGCAACCGCGTCACCTTCGGCGAGCCCATCGCGCACCGGCAGGCCATCCAGTGGATGGTCGCCGACTCTGCCGTCGAGATCGAGGCGCTGCGCTGGCTCGTGCTGACCGCTGCCTGGCAGGTCGACAAGGGCCTCGACTCCCGGCAGTCGCAGTCGATGGCCAAGCTCTTCGGCGGCGTCAAGGCCAACGAGATCGTCGACCGCGTGCTGCAGATGCACGGCGGCATGGGCTACACCCGCGAGCTGCCCGTCGAGCGGTGGTACCGCGAGCTGCGGCTGCTGCGCATCTACGAGGGCACCGACGAGATCCAGCGGCGGACCATCGCCCGCAACCTGCTCCGGGGCCACGCGTCGGTGCGCGGGCACCTGGGCTGACCGCGCGCCAGGCGGCCGCCCCCTTCCCCCGGTGCTGCACGCGGGCGCATGCTGGAACGATGTCGGGACCTCCTGCCGCCGCGAAGCAGTTCAACAAGGTGGCTGTGCACCTCGCGGGCCGTCGGCTCCTGCCGCTGTGGGCAGTGCTCAGGCACACCGGCCGCAGGAGCGGCCGGCCCTACGAGACGCCGGTCGCGGTGATGCACACCGACACGACCTTCCTCATCGCGCTCCCCTGGGGGCGCGGCACCGACTGGGCGCGCAACGTGCGGCACGCCGGCGGCTGCACCATCCGCTGGAAGGGCCGGGAGTTCGTCTGCACCGAGCCGACGTTCGTGGGCAAGGACGTCGCGCTCGCGGCCACCACGGGCCTGGTCCGACGCGGCATCGAACGGCAGGACCTGCCGCACGGGTTCCTCCAGCTCACCCGCACCCCGGCGCCGCGACGACCGGTCATGCAGTCGGGCTGGTGACGGGCCGCTTCACAGACGGGGCGCGACACACGCCCGTTTTGTCGGAATTGCCGTGCTGCTGCGACATCATGGGTCAATGACGTCCGCGCAGAGGGCAGCGGCAGCCTGCACGTCGCGGCCGGCCCCGTACGGGGCCTTGGGATGACGCGGCGCATCCTCACGCGCTGGAACTGGTGGGTCTGGGCCCTGCTCTCGCTCGTCGGCGTCTTCGTCCTCGGGGCCACGGCGGTGCGCTTCGCACCGCCCGGGTCGACGGTGGCCGCCTGGTGGCCGGCAGCCGGACTGGCGGTGTCGTTCCTGCTCGCGACGGGACGCGACCGACGCGCCTACGTGTTCGTCGTCGGGGTGCTGGTCGCGAGCGGCGCCGCCAACTACGTCGGGGGAAGACCTCCGCTTGTCGCCGCGTGCTTCGGGGTCGCCAACGCGGCCGAGGCCGCCGTCGTCCACGGCCTGCTCACCCGTGGCGTACGCCGTCCCACCCTCGTCTCGATGGAGGACCTCTGGCGGCTGCTCGCAGCCACCCTCGCGGGCGCGCTCGTCTTCGGGGTGCTCGCCGGCCTCACCGTGCGGGTCGGCCTGGGCGGCCCGTTCCTCTCGACGATGTCGGCCGTCACGGCCTCGCACGCCGCGGCGGTGCTGGTGCTCGCCCCCCTCGGCCTCGCCGCGCGGGCTCGACGCCCCCGTCCGCTGGGCCTCGAGGACGTCGTCCAGTGGACGGCGGTGCTGGGGGTGACCGCCTGGGTCTTCCGCGCCGGTCAGCCGCTGCCACTCGCCTTCCTGCCGATCCCCGTGCTCGTGTGGGGCGCGCTGCGCCTCGGCCAGCGCACCGTGGCGGTGCAGCTGCTCGTGGTCGGGGTCACGGCGGTCGTCATGACGAGCCTCGGCGGGGGCCCCTTCGCGTCGGCTGCCGTCACTGGCGGCATCCGGCCCGAGACGGTCGGGGCCCTCACGCAGGCCTTCCTCGCCACCGCGGCCGTCACGGCGCTCTCCCTGGCCGTCGCCTCGTCCCAGCGCCGCAACGCCCTGGCCGAGCTGCGGGACGAGGTCGAGCTCTCCGGTGTGGTGCTCGACACCGCTGCGAGCGCCATCGTCGTCGTCGACCGCGACGGCACCGTGGTGCGGCTCAACGCCACCGCAGCGCGGCTCATCGGCGACACCGAGGAGGCGATCGTCGGACGGCTCGCCGCCGACGTCTTCCCCGTGGCCGACCGCGAGCGGCTCGCGGCGACGATGGCCGGCATCGCGAGCGGCGAGTGCCCGCTCACCGACGAGCAGGACTGGCAGGTGGCTGGTCTGGGGCTGCGTCGGATGGTGTGGACCAACGCCTACCTCACCGACGACGCGGGCGACCGGACGCACCTCGTCAAGACCGGCGTCGACGTCACCGACGAGCGTGCCGACCGCACCTTCATGGAGGCAGTCCTCGAGGCGGCGACGGCGACCGCCATCATCGGCATGGACCTCGACGGCGTCGTCACCCTCTTCAACCGGGGCGCCGAGAACGTCATCGGCTGGCACGCCTCCGACGTGGTGGGCCGGCACGACTGGCCGCCGCTCCACGACCCCGACGAGGTCGTCCGCCGCGCCGCCGAGCTGGGGGTCGAGCCGGGCTTCGACGTGCTCGTGCACGCGGTCAGGAGCGGCGGCCCTGCCGAGACCCGCGACTGGACCTGCGTGCGCAGGGACGGCACGCGGCGCACCGTGTCCCTCACGATGAGCGGCATACGCGACGAGGGCGGGCACCTCACCGGCTACCTCGCGGTGGCCGAGGACGTGACCCGCCGGCGGCAGGCCGAGGTCGCCCTCACGGTGGCGCTCGACCGGGAGCGGCAGGCCGTCGAGGAGCTGACCGCGCTGGATCGCACGAAGTCCGACTTCGTGTCGGCCGTCAGCCACGAGCTGCGCACCCCCCTGGCGAGCGTGCTGGGCTACGCCGAGATGCTCGAGGACGGTGCCGCCGGCCCCATGACCGACCGCCAGCTCGAGCTGGTCTCACGCGTCGACCGCAACGGGCGCCGGCTGCTCTCGCTCATCGAGGACCTGCTGCTCAACTCGCGGATCGAGGCCGGGCGTCTCCAGCTCGACCTGCGCCGGTGCGACCTGTCCGACGTCGTGACGAGCGCGTGGACGTCGGTGAACACCGTGACGGCGCAGCGCGACCTGGAGCGCAGGGTGCGGGTCGCGCAGAGCCCGCTGTGGGTCCAGGGCGACCCCGTGGCCCTCGAGCGGATGGTGACCAACCTGCTCTCGAACGCCGTGAAGTTCACCCCCGACGGCGGCTGGGTCAGCCTCGACCTGCGCCCCGACGAGCGCGAGCCCCGTCGGGTGCGCCTGGTCGTGGCCGACTCGGGCATGGGCATCCCGGCCGCCGACCACGAACGGGTCTTCGCACGGTTCTTCCGGTCCAGCGCCGCCAACGAGAAGGCGATCCAGGGCTCGGGACTAGGCCTGTCGATCGTGCGGGCCATCGCCGAGGGCCACGGCGGCACCGTCTCGGTCGAGTCGGAGCCCGAGCGCGGCGCCACCTTCACCGTGACGCTGCCCAGGCCCGCTCCGGAGAGGAATTCCGGCGGACCGGCCCTCTCGGGCGCCAGTCGGACATATCGTGACCAGAGGGACGATTCGTAGCGGGCCCTCGTCGGGACTCGAGCCGACACACCAGCTCAGAGACGAGCTGACACGAGCCGACACACGAGCCGATACACGAGCGGGAAGGCCAGGGACAGGGTGCGCGACGGCGTGACGTGGGAGGTGCTGGCGCTCGGGCGGCTCACCGACCTGATGAACCGGGTCAGTGCCCAGGACGACCTGGCGGGCCTGTTCGAGATGGTCGTCGCCGGCGCGGCCGACGTCGTCGGTTTCAAGGTCGCCGCCATCAGCCTCGTCATCCCGTCGGGCGACGTCGAGGTCGTCGCGGTCGCGGGCGACGACGACGCGCGCAGCGAGCTGCTGGGGCGCCGCACGCCACGCATCAACCTCGAGGCCGAGTTCGCGGTGGCCGAGCGCTGGGGCAGCCTGCGGTTCGTGCCGGCCGGCCACCTGCCCGCCGGCTCCGGTGAGGGGTGGATCGCCTCCGACTGGACGACCCCGGCCGACGACCCCGACGCGTGGAACCCCGAGGACACCCTCATCGCGCCGTTCTCCGACGCCGTCGGCAACCTGCTCGGCATCCTCTCGGTCGACCTGCCGCTCAGTGGTCGCCGCCCCGACCTCACCCAGCGGGCCGTCCTCGAGCTCTTCGCCCACCAGACCGGGATCGCGATCTCGGCAGCCCGCCAGCGCAACGCGCTCTCCGAGCGGGTGCGGCTCGTCGAGGCGGTCCAGACCGTCGCACGCATCGCGCAGGAGGACCTCGACCCGGCCAAGGTGCTCGACGTCGCGTCGGAGCCGATCGCCGCCGGTCTGGCCACCTCGGGGCTGTGGATGCGCGCCTTCGCGGGCGAGGACGACGACGAGCGCGAGAGCGTCGCGGCGCGCAGCGGCGGCCCGGTGCACACGCCCGTCTCCCTCGTCACGATCGCCCGTCACATCGCGACCCGCCGCTGGCGTACGGGCGGGGTCGCCGTCATCGAGAGGGACGGCGTGGGCGACGCCGACCTGAGGTGGCGCGCCGGCGAGCGCGCCCAGGTGCAGCAGTTCCTGCGCGACGCGCGGGCCCGGTCGATCCTCATCGCCCCGATCGGCTCAGGATCGGCGTGCTTCGGCTACATCGCGTGCACGCGCGGGCCCGCCGACCCCGCCTGGACCGAGGCGGAGGCGGCCGCGGCGCTCGAGATCGGCCGTGACCTCGGCCGTGCCATCCGCAACGCCCGCCTGTATGCCGCCGAGCGGAGGGTCGCTGCCGAGCTGCGTGAGTCCGACCGCAGCAAGACGCAGCTGTTCTCCACCGTCTCGCACGAGCTGAAGAATCCGCTCGCCTCGATCGTCGGGCACGTCGAGCTGCTCCGGCAGGATCCCGGCTGCAACCCGGACTGGTCGCTCGGCGTCATCGAGCGCAACACCGAGCGGCTGCAGGACCTCGTCGACGACCTGCTGACGCTCTCGCGCGTCAGCGACCCCGATCGGGCCCTGCCGCAGGCCGACGTCGACCTCGGGGCCGTGTCACGCGACGTCGTCGACATGTTCCGCCCACGGGCCGACACCGGCGACGTCACCCTCACCTTCGACCTCGAGCCCGAGCTGCCGCTCGTGCGGGGCAGTGCGGGCGACCTCGAGCGGGTGGTGCAGAACCTCGTGAGCAACGCCGTGAAGTTCACGCCGGCGGGTGGCTCGGTGGCGGTGTCGGTCGCGAGCCGTCGCGACCGGGTCGTGCTCGAGTGCGCCGACGACGGCCTCGGCATCTCGCCGGAAGACCAAGCGGGCCTGTTCACCGAGTTCTTCCGCGGCACCAACCCCGACAGCCTCAAGGTGCCCGGCACCGGTCTGGGACTCAGCATCGCCCAGCGCGTGGTGACGCGGCACGGCGGCCGCATCCACGTCGACTCCGAGCTCGGGCGCGGCACGAGCGTCCGGCTGCTCCTGCCGGCGCGCTGACGCCGCTGGGGCCCTGGCCCCGGGGCCCTGACCCGGCCGCCGCCCGGAAGCTCGTCAGGCCGCCCAGTCAGGACACCCGGTCAGGACACCCGGTCAGGACGCGTGCCGACCGTGCGTCGTCGTCGCGTGGGTGCGCGGTGTCATGTCGGTGGAGAACGACCGGGCCCGCAGCAGCAGGGTGGCGCCGACCACGATGCACACGATCTCCGAGGCGGCTGCCGTGAAGACGGCGAAGCCCTTCCACTCGGTGTGGACGCCGAGCAGGCCCACCGTCGACGCGATGACGAACGCGCCGAGCGTCGCAGCGCCGAACCCGAGCGTGAGGAACGCGGGGATCCAGTGTGCCCAGCGCAGCAGCATGATCGCGATGACGACGCCCGCGACCACGTTGACGAGGAACATCGGCCCGACGGACTGGTTGCGCACGCCGTCGAACCACAGGTAGCCGTGCACCGCGGCGGAGACGAGCAGTGCCACAGCACCCAGGATGCGGAGTCTCATCAGGTCACTCCATCCGTCCGGCTCACCCGGCGTCGGGGTGGCGCCGTGGTGTCGGACTCTCCACCCGGAGACGACGCCCGAGGTGCCTCGGTTCACCGAGCGGGCTCACCCGGGCAGACCTCAGCCGGCCGATCTCACCCGTCGCCGGCGGAGCCGTACGCCGTGAGGAACCGGTCGCGGAAGCGGTCCATCGGCCACACGGGTGCGTTCGTCGCGGGGCGCAGGCCCTCCTGCCAGCCCCAGGCGTGGATGCGCCCGAGGACGGCGGGGTCGCGGGTGACGAGGCTGACGGGCACGTCGTGGCTGGCGTTCTCGCCGGATACGACGCTGACGGGCTGGTGGTCGCCGAGCACGAGCACGACGAGGTCGTCGTCCCGCGTGCCCCGCAGGAACGAGACCACGCTGTCGAGGGAGTAGGCGACCGTCTGGCCGTAGGCCTTCCGGATGCGGTCGGTGCTGCGCCACACGACGTCGCGCGTGGGTGCCTTCCCGGCGTCGGCGAGGAAGACGGACCCGTTGCCGACCGCGGACCAGTCGACGAGCCGGGGCAGGGGCGCCCACGGCACGTGGCTCGTGACGAGGTCCACCTCCGCCATGACGCGTGGCCGGTCGGGGCGGGCGAGCTCGAGCCGGTCGAAGGCCGAGAGGGTGAACTGGTCGGGCATCGGCGCGTAGCCGTAGCCCGGTCCGGCGTAGCCGAGGGTGCGGGCGTCGTAGATGTGGTCGTAGCCGTAGAAGGCCTGCCCCTCGGGCCACTTGCGCCAGTCGGCGGGGATGACGTCGACCGTGCGCCAGCCGGCCTGTGAGAACGCCCGGGCGAGGGTGAGGCGCCGCGTGTCGAGCAGCTGGTCGTAGCGTTGCTGGCTGTTGACCCAGAGGCCCGACTGGAGGGTCGAGTGGGCGAGCCAGCTGATGCCGCCGAAGGTCGGGGACGTGAGCCACGCGCTGCGCGTCGACCAGCCGTCGGCGCGCAGGCTGCTCGTCCCGGCGGACAGGGCCCGGGCGACGTCGGGGCTCTGCTCGACCGCCACGCGACCGTAGCTCTCCACGAACACGACGACGACGTCCTTGCCGCGCAGGGCGGTGAGGAGCTGGTCGGGTCGGGTGGCGGCGAAGGCGTCGACGGGGATCTGGGTGGCGAAGGCGGCACGGTCCGCCACCGCCTCGCGCACCGTCGTCACCTCCCGGGCGGTGAGGGCCGCCGTGGTCGCCGACGCGACGGGCAGGTCAGGTCCGACGCGCACCCCGAGCGGAGCGCAGACGGCCCACACGACCGCCCCCGCGAGCGCCACCCGCCACGCCACGCGACGGTGGCGCTCGACGAGCCGGCCGACGCGCAGCACGGCCCACGGCGCGAGCACGAGCAGGCCCAGGAGCACCAGGGCGGCCCCGGCCGCGACGAGCAGCGCGACGGCGGGCCCCACCGAGTCGCCGAGGAGGTCGTGGGCCGACCCGACGTAGCGCCAGTCGGTCAGCGCGTTGAACGGTCGGTAGAGCGTGGCGATGAAGACGCCGTCGAGCGCCCGGAGGGCGAGCAGGGCCCCGAGCAGGACACCGACGACGACGGCCAGCCACCGGCGTACGCCGCCGCGGAGCGCGAGGAGGGCCGCCAGCAGGACGACGCCCTCCAGCGGGACGCGGAGCAGGGCCACGGGCGAGAGCGACCAGCCGATGGCGGGGACGGGTGCGACGAGCGCGACCCAGAGCACCACGAGGGCGATCGCCGTCGCGACGTGCCCGATGACCCGGCGAGTGGACGTTCGCCGGCCGGTGCTGGTCACTGGACCGCTTCGGCCACGGTCGCGTCGAGCGGGGCCGGCTCGCGCAGGGAGGCACCGACGTCGACAGCCGGCCGGCGCCGGAGGGCCACGACCTCCGTGCCGAACGAGACCAGCAGCAGGGCCAGCCCGGCCGCGACGACCGTGGTCACGACTCGTTCGTCGAGGACGTGCGCCGTCGCCACGGTGAGCGCGATCCCCTGGTATGCCGCCACGACCTTTCGCCACCGGCGGGCCGGCACCTGTCCCCGCAGCCACGGGGCCCGCCGGCCCGCCGCGCCGACCGCGAGCAGGACGTAGCGGGCTGCTCCGATGCCGAGCACCCACCAGCCGAGGTCGCGCGCGACCTGCACGCTGAGGACGAGGATGAGGAAGGCGTCGGTCTCCATGTCGAACCGCGCGCCCATCGGGCTGGCCGTGCCCGTGCGCCGGGCCACCCAGCCGTCCACCGCGTCGAGGGCCAGGGCGACGGCGCAGAGGGTGACCAGGACGTCGAGGTCGGTGACACTGCGCGCGGAGTCCGCCACGAGGGCGGTGACGCCGCAGGCGAGCACGGCCCGCGTGAGGGTGACGCGGTCGGCGGGCAGCAACGAGCGCCGCCCGAGGCGGACCAGCCCGTACGCGAGGGCGACCCCGAGGGCGGCACCACTCGCCAGGCCGGCGACCCACCCCCGCTGGCCCAGGCCACCGGCGTCGTGCAGCGCGGTGAGCAGGCCCACCACGCCGACGAACCCGAGGACCGGGCTGGGGGAGATCAGCTGACGCACGGGCCTCCACCTCATCGAAGGGTTTGAACCAAGGACGACGTGGCCGCCTGTGGAGTTCAGGGTCGGCTCTAGTCTGGGGCCGTGTCCAGCGTCGCGCAGGCCTTTTGGGTCGCCGAGCCCGGCAGGGGCGAGCTCCGGCCCGCAACCCTGCCCCCGGTGGGTCCCGACGACGTGCTGGTGCGCTCCCTGCACTCCGGGGTGAGCCGGGGCACCGAGACGATCGTCTTCCGCGGGGCGGTGCCGGTCGACCAGCACGCCGTCATGCGTGCCCCGCACCAGGAGGGCGACTTCCCGGGCCCGGTCAAGTACGGCTACCTGAACGTCGGGGTCGTCGAGCAGGGACCGCCGGCGCTGCGCGGGCGCACCGTCTTCTGCCTGCATCCGCACCAGACGGCATACGTCGTGCCCGCGGAGGCTGTGGTCGTCGTGCCCGACGACGTGCCGCCGCGCCGGGCGGTGCTCGCAGGCACCGTCGAGACGGCCGTCAACGCGCTCTGGGACGCGACACCCCTCGTCGGTGACCGCGTCGCCGTCGTGGGGGCCGGCATGGTCGGGTGCTGCGTCGCCCGGCTGCTGGCGCGCATCCCCGGCACTCGCGTCACGCTCGTCGACGTCGACGCGTCGAGGTGCGAGGTGGCGGCACGTCTCGGGGTCGGTTTCGCGCGCCCCGATGACCTCGACCGGGGCGAGCACGGTCACGACATCGTGGTCCACACGAGTGCGACCGGCGCGGGCCTCCAGCTCTCGCTCGACCTGCTCGCGCCCGAGGCGACGGTGCTCGAGCTCAGCTGGTACGGCGACACCACGGTGGAGCTCTCGCTCGGCGGCGCGTTCCACTCGTCGCGGCTCGGCATCCGCGCCAGCCAAGTGGGTTCCGTTGCGGCAGCGCGGCGCTCGCGCTACACGTACGCGCAGCGGCTCGCGCTCGCACTCGACCTCCTGCGCGATCCGGCCTTCGACGCACTGCTCACGGGGGAGTCGTCGTTCGAGGAGCTGCCCGAGGTGCTGCCGCGCCTCGCGGACGGCAGCCAGACCGCGATCTGCCACACGATCGCCTACCCCGCCACCGACTGACCCACCCACCCACCGATCGGGGGAGCCCGTTGTTCAGTGTCACCGTCCGGGACCACATGATGGTCGCGCACAGCTTCCGCGGCGAGGTCTTCGGGCCGGCACAGCAGCTGCACGGTGCGACGTTCGTCGTCGACGTCACCTTCCGGGGGCCCGAGCTCGACGACGACGACATCCTCGTCGACATCGGGCTCGCGACCCAGCACGTCCACGAGGTCGTCGGTGGGCTCACCTACCGCAACCTGGACGACGACCCGGCCTTCGCGGGCGTCAACACCTCGACGGAGGTGCTCGCCCGCACCGTCGCCGACCGGGTGTGCGAGCGGGTGAAGTCGGGGCAGCTGGGCGCGGCGGCCGACCAGGTCACAGGTCTCGCCGTCACGCTGCACGAGTCGCACGTGGCGTGGGCCACCTACGAACGCGACGTGTGACGACCGTCCACGCCGTCGTCCCTGACGGCATCGACGACGCCGCGCGCCCGAGCGGGGGCAACGCGTACGACAGGCGCGTGCTCGACGGCCTCCGCGAGGCGGGGTGCACGGTGCGCGAGCACCCCGTCGCCGGCGACTGGCCCCGCCCGGACCGGGAGGCGCTCGCGGGCCTGGCGGCCGTCCTGGCGGAGATCCCCGCCGGCGCGGTCCTGCTCGTCGACGGGCTCGTCGCGTCGTGCTCCGCCGAGGTGCTCGTCGAGGAGGCGGCGCGCCTGCGACTCGTCGTCCTCGTCCACCTGCCGCTCGTGACCGAGGACCCCGCCGCAGCACCGGAGGAGCGCCGCGTCCTCCGGTCGGCAACCGCGGTGCTGGCGACGAGCGACTGGACGCGTCGCCGGCTCGTCGAGGCGTACGCGCTGTCGGACGACAGGGTCCACGTCGCCCGTCCCGGCGTCGACGCGGCGCAGCTGGCACCCGGCTCGTCGACCGGCGCCTCGCTCCTCTGCGTCGGCGCCGTGTCGCCCCTCAAGGGTCAGGCCACGCTCGCCGAGGCGCTCGCCCTGGTGGCCGACCTGCCCTGGCGGTGCGTCCTGGCCGGAGCCCTGCACGTCGCCCCCGATCACGTCGCCGACGTGCGTGCACGGCTCGCCGCAGCCGGCGTCAGCCACCGGGTGAGCTTCGTCGGCCCGCTCGGGAAGGGCCCTCTCGAGCGGGCGTATGCGGCGGCCGACCTCGTCGTCGTCCCCTCGCGCGCGGAGACCTACGGCATGGTCGTGACGGAGGCGCTGGCGCGGGGGCTGCCGGTCCTCGCGACGCGTGTGGGCGGCATACCGGAGGCCCTGGGCGGGCACGGTGACGACGTGCCGGGCCTGCTCGTCCCGGCCGAAGGGCCCGAACCGCTCGCCGCCGCCCTGCGCGAGTGGCTCGGGGACGCCGACCTCCGATCGCGGTTGCGCGGCCGCGCGGTCGCGCGGCGTGCGACGCTGAGCCCGTGGTCGAGGACGGTCGCCGACGTCGCGCGGGTGCTGCAGCAGGTGAGCCGTGACTGAACCCGCAGCCCCCCGCCGACGTCGTCGGGAGGGAGACCCCCGACCGGGGGCGTCACGGAGAGGCCGGTGAAGCATGCGGACGAACCGGCGCTGGCTGCGACCGGCCGGAGGCGCGGTGGTCCTCGGCGCCTCCTTCTGGCGCTTCGGCTCGGGCACGGTCGTCGAGGCGCTCCGGGGGATCGACGCAGCGGCGCTCGCGGCGGCCGCAGGCCTCGCGGCGCTGACGACCGTGTGCGGGGCCTGGCGCTGGGTGCTCGTCGCCCGGGCCCTCGGCGCCGAGCTGTCGCTGCGCTCGGCCGTGGCCGAGTCCTACCGGTCGCAGTTCCTCAACGTCACGTTGCCCGGTGGGGTCGTGGGTGACGTGCGACGCGGCGTGCGGCACGGCAGGGCAGGCGGTGACCTCGGCCGGGGTCTTCGGGCGGTCGTGTGGG
>JABFXB010000406.1 GCA_013361975.1 Dermatophilaceae bacterium | reverse complement strand
GAGCTCCTCGGGCGTCTGTGCGTCCCACTCCTGCTCGCTGCCGTAGATGAGGACGAGGTACTTGGCCATGCGACTCTCCTTGGATCGGTGTCTGCCGGTCTGTCCGGCTACCCGTACGACGAACGGCCCGTGGGCAGATCGACAGGACCGTTCAGGCGACGTCGCGGCGCCGGAACGACACCAGCCCGGCGAGCACGACCACCGCGACAACGCAGAGCAGGAAAACCCAGCCGTGCGTGTAGGTCAGCGTCTGCGGGCCGTACTGGCAGCCCGATGCCGTGCACGTCTCGGCGAAGTACGTGCTGCCCTTCTCGACGAAGGCCTCGAGGTTGTGCAGCACCGACCATCGCTGCAGTCGGCCCTGGAAGAAGGACTGCACGGCGATGCCCTCGACGACGACGGCGAAAGCGAGCACCACGCCGATCGTCGCCGCCGTGTGGCGCAGCAGCAGGCCGAGGCAGGCCCCGATGAGGCCCGCGCCGACCGCGATGGCGACGACCCGCAGGCCCAGCACGGCCAGCGGGTCCTCGAGCGCGGGCGGGGCCGGCAGCTGGAGGTCGTCACCGGGGCGGTTGACCGTCGAGACCATGCGGGCCCCGAGGTTCGCGAGCACGAGCCCGACGGCCGCGACGGCGGCACCGCCCAGTGCAGCGGCCACCAGCTTGCTGGCGGCCACCCGGAGGCGGCGCGGCTGGAAGGTGAGCCAGGTGCCCATGGAACCGGTCGAGAACTCCGCTCCCACGAGGCTCGCGCCCAGGAGCAGGGAGACGAAGGCCAGGAGCAGGGCCCCGATCTTGGTGATGCTCACCGAGATGGTGTCGGCGAGCGGGAGCACCAGGCCCATGTCGTCGAGCGTCGGCGCCTTCTGCTGGTCGCAGCCGAAGTCGATGGACGGGTCGCCCGAGCGATCGCGCTCCTGCGCCTGCTGCTTCTCGCAGTCCTCGATCATGCGTGGCGTCTGCTCGACCATGTGCCGGTACTCGTCGAGCTGCTGCGCCAGTCGCTCGGGCGCGCTCGCGGTGTACGCGTTGTAGACCGAGGCGGCGGTGAAGATGACGACGGCGACGAGTGCCGCCTTCGTCAGACGGCGCCACCACAGACGACGCAGCTCGACCCCGACGAGGCCCGGGAACGAGGTGCCCTTCGGTCGCAGCTGGCTGCGCGGTCGGGCATCGGGGAACACGAGGTTCTCGCTCACGCGGCACCCCCGTACTCGCCTCGGCCGGCAGCCCGGTCGGCATCGCTCCCGAGTCCCTGGTCGGCCGTGAGGGCGAGGAAGGCGGACTCGAGGTCGGGGCGCACCGGCACCAGCTCGCTGACGAAGAGGCCGTGACCGGCGAGCGACCGCGTGATCGCCGAGGGGTCCTCGGTCGCCACCAGCAGTTGCTGCGCGTCGTGGGTCAGGGTGAAGCCGTCGGACCGGAGGATGTCGGCGGCGCGGTCGGGGGAGGCCACGCCGACGCGTACCTGCGCGACTGCGGAGCCTCCGAGGATGTCGGCGACGTTCCCCTCGGCGAGGAGGGCGCCGTGGCCGATGATCGAGACGGTGTCGGCGACCTGCTCGACCTCGGCGAGGATGTGCGAGCTGACGAGGACCGTCTTGCCTTGCGCGCCAAGGGATCTCATCGTGTCGCGAACCTCGCGGATGCCCGCCGGGTCGAGCCCGTTGGTGGGCTCGTCGAAGATGAGCAGGTCGGGGTCCTTCAGCAGCGTGGCGGCGATCGCGAGGCGCTGCTTCATGCCGAGGGAGAAGCCGGCATACCGGTCCCGGCCGCGGTCGGCCAGGTGGGTGGCCTCGAGCACCTCGTCGACGCGGTGGCGCGGGGTGCCGATGGCACCGGCGAGGAGTCCCAGGTTCTGGCGCGCGGTGAAGGCGGGGAAGAACTTCGGCGACTCGACGATGGCGCCGACGCGGTCGATGACGTGGGGGAGCCGCTTCGGGACGGGCTCGCCGAACACCTCGGCCGTGCCGGAGTCGGCGCGCACGAGGCCGAGGAGCATCCGGATGGTCGTCGTCTTGCCCGACCCGTTGGGTCCCAGGAACCCGTGGACCCCGCCGAGCGGCACCGCCATCGACAGGCCGGTGACGGCGACCCGTCGCGAGCCACGCGACAGGTACGTCTTGCGTAGGTTGACGGTGCGGACGGCAGCGTCCATCGATCCCCCTGGTTCGACCGGTTCGTGGTCGCCACCCTAGGGGGTGGGTCAGGCCATTGCGCGGCGGTTGGGCTGCAGAGTCGGCAGGATGTCGGCGAGGTGCTTCTCGACGTGGGGGAGCACCTCGGTCACCGGCACGTCGCGCCCGAGCTCGAACGAGAGCGACGTGACGCCCGCGCCGACGATGCCGCACGGGATGATGACGTCGCCCCACGACAGGTCGGGGTTGCAGTTGAACGCGAACCCGTGCATCGCCACCTGCCGGCTGACGCGGATGCCGATGGCCCCGATCTTGCGGCGGGGGCCGCGGTCGTCGGCCGCGATCCACGTGCCGCTCTCGCCCTCGACGCGTCCGGCCACGACGCCGAAGTCGGCGCAGACGCGGATCATCATCTCCTCGAGCGCGCGGACGTAGCCGACGACGTCGATCGGCGCGGGCAGGCGCACGATCGGATACCCCGTGATCTGGCCCGGGCCGTGCCACGTGATCTTGCCGCCGCGGTCGACGTCGATGACGGGCGTGCCGTCGTTGGGACGCTCCTGGGGCTCCGTGCGCTTGCCGGCCGTGTAGACGGCGCTGTGCTCGAGCAGGTAGACGGTGTCGGGCTC
>JABFXB010000494.1 GCA_013361975.1 Dermatophilaceae bacterium | reverse complement strand
CGGTCGACGTCGTCGGCGGTGTAGCCGGCGTCGAGCATGGCCTCAGCGACGCGGACCGTCTTCAGCGGGTCGCTGTTGCCCCAGTCGGCGGCGGAGTTGACGATCATCCGCTCGAGCCCGTGGCGGCGCAGGATCTCGACCATCCGGTGCTCGTCCATCTTGGTGTCGGGGTAGACGGAGAAGCCCATCCAGCAACCGGACTCGGCGACGACGTCGACCGTCATCTCGTTGAGGTGGTCGACGAGGACGGCACCTGCTGCGAGGCCCGACTCCCGGACGACGTCGAGGGTGCGGCGCGTGCCGGCGAGCTTGTCGCGGTGCGGGGTGTGCACGAGGGCCGGCAGCTCGTGCTCGACGGCGAGCGCGAGCTGGGCGGCGAAGACGTCGTCCTCCTCTGGGGTCATCGAGTCGTAGCCGAGCTCGCCGACGGCCACGACGCGGTCCTTGGCGAGGTAGCGCGGCAGCACCTCGAGCACCTCGCGACAACGGGGGTCGTTGGCCTCCTTGGGGTTCAGGCCGATCGTCGCGTGGTGGGCGATGCCGTACTGCGAGGCCCGGAACGGTTCCCAGCCGAGCAGCGCGTCGAAGTAGTCGCAGAACGAGCCGACGTTGGTGCGCGGCTGACCGAGCCAGAACGACGGCTCGACGACGGCGCGCACACCCGCGGCGTGCATGCGCCTGTAGTCGTCCGTCGTGCGGGAGGTCATGTGGATGTGGGGGTCGAAGATGCGCACGGCAGGCTCCTCAGTCGGCGGGGTGGGGGTCGGTGGCGTCGGCCTCGGCGAGGGTGAGGACGGTGTACGCGTCGTCGGGGACCGCGCGGCCGGCGGCCTCGCGCTCGGCGGCGTAGTCGCGCACCATCCGCGCGAGCTCGGCGTCGGCACGGGTGGCGAGCCCGGCGACCTCGCCGACGGGGATGCCGGTGAAGAGCACCTTGAGCACGGCCTGACGCCACGCGTCGTCGTCGAGGTGCGCTGTGGCATACGGCCCCAGCGCGGCGGCCACCAGACGGGTGTCGTTGGTGCGCACGGCATCCCGCACGATGGGCAGCGCCGCGTCACCGATGGCGTTCGGCCGTCCGGCGGCGTCGAGCGCGGGCAGGGCGAGCAGGACGGCCCGCCGCTCCGCCGCGTCACCCTGGTCGTAGAGGCGCCGCACGACCCCGACGACGTATGCCGTGTCGCCCGGCAGGGCGAGCAGCAGCGCCTCGCGGGCCGCATCGCCGTCCCGGCCCTCGCGGGCTGCGGTGCGTCCTGCCGCCGGGAAGTGCCGCTCGATGCGGTCGGGCTCGGCCGCCACGTCGGCGAGCATGTCGTCGATCGTGCGGGCCGGGTTCGTGGTCGGGCTCACCGGCGCACCTCCTGGGGTCGTCGCTCGTGATGGAGGTGCTGGGCGGCGCGTTCGGCGGCGCGCAGGAAGTCGAGGCTCGCTGCCGCGAGGGCCGGCGCGGCGTGCGAGTGGCGGGGCAGCTCGACCGCCACGAGCCCGTCGAAGGGCACGGCGGCGAGCGCCGCGAGGACCGGCGGGAAGTCGACCTCGCCCTCACCGAACGGCAGGTGCTCGTGCACGCCGCGGCGCATGTCGTCGATCTGCACGTTGGCGATGAGCCCACCCGCTGCGCGCACGCAGGCAGCCGGATCGGCGTCCTCCGTGCACCGCAGGTGGCCGACGTCGACCGTCAGGCGCAGCCGGGTCGGGTCGCCGAGGCGACGGCGCAGCTCGACGACGTCGGCGATGCGCTCGACGAACATGCCGGGCTCGGGCTCGAGGGCCAGGTCGATGCCGTGGGTCTCGGCGAGCGGCAGCAGCCGCGCCACGGCGTCCTCGACGCGCAACCAGAGCTCCTGCGTCGAGGCGCCCGCGGGAGCGATGCCGCTCCAGAACGAGACGGCGGGGGAGCCGATCTCGCCGGCGACGCGGATGGCTCTCTCCAGCAGGTCGACCCGACGATCACGGTCGTCGTCCGAGACGACTGTGGGCTCGTGCTTGCGTCTGGGGTCGAGGACGTAGCGTCCGCCGGTCTCCACGACGACGGCCAGTCCGTGGCGCGACAGCAGCTCGCCGACCAGGCGCGTGCGCCCGGGCAGGTCGGGCGCGAAGGGGTCGAGGTGCCCGTGGTCGAGCGTGAGTGCGACTCCGTCGTAGCCGAGGTCGGCCAGCAGGGCCAGGGCGTCGGGCAGCCGGTGGTCGGTGAAGCCGTTGAGGCCGTAGCCGAAGCGCAGTCTCACGTCGCCGACACCCGCCTCATCGCGAGACGGCCGAGCGGCACCGACGCCGCGAGGCCCAGCGCCGCCATGGGACGGCCCCGGCCCGCCACGAGGGAGCCCTGCAGCGGCACGAAGCCGCGGATGCCCTGGCCCGTGGCGCGGCGCACCGTCGCCGCGTCGGGGGTTCGGGCGGCGTCGAGCTGCGCCCTGAGGACGTCACGCGCGTACCAGGTGGCCATCGCCGTCGACAGGGCCAGCGAGACCGGCCGCACTCGTCGGGGTCCTCGCGGGTCCGGGTTCCCGAGCACCGGGCCCAGGACGGCGCTGGCTGTCGCGACGGCAGCGGTGCCGACCGCGACGGCTCGGGCGGTCGCGGTCGAGCCCCCGTGCACCTCGCCGCGGCTCAGCGCGGTGACGCCTGCCGTGTGGGCGCCGACGAGGGCGGCCGGCACGGCGGCGCGGCGAATCCCGGCGAGACCTCCGGCGCTGGCGCCGAGGGCGACGTCGAGGGCGCGCGTCGAAGCCATCGTGGCCACACCGACCGGCCCGTCCTTCGGGCCCAGGTCGTA
>JABFXB010000063.1 GCA_013361975.1 Dermatophilaceae bacterium | reverse complement strand
AGCGTCGGCTCCGACACGGCGTGGACGACGAAGAAGTAGCGGTGCGGCATGTCGCCCTCGGGCGGCGCCGCGCCCATGAACCCTGCCTCGCCACCGTCGTTGCGCACGTGAAAGGCCTTGCCCGGAAGGGCCGCTGAGGCGGCGCCGGTGTCGAGCGACGTCACGTCGGCCGGCACGTCGACGAGCACCCAGTGCCAGAACCCGGAGGGCGTGGGCGCGTCGGGGTCGAAGCACGTGACGACGTAGCTCTGGGTGCCCTCGGGTGCGCCGCTCCACGACAGCTGGGGCGAGGTGTTGCCCTTCGCTGCCACCTGGTCGTCCTTGAGGGGAGACCCGTCCGTGACGTCGTCGCTCGTCACGGTGAAGGAGGCCACCCGGGGCAGCAGCTCGTAGGGATTGGGGGCGACCGGACGGTCGAGGCTCATGTGGTCCTCCTGCATCTCGTTGGCACTTGCACCGTACCCGGGCACCGCCGGTCGCGCCCGGGGGCGCGGTTACCCTGTAGACGAACCGGGCAAAAGGGACAGGGGGCCGGGATGCGGGGAGAGCACAGGGCGTCGCGCATGGTGCGACCGCAGCAGCCGGACGCCGCACCAGATCCCTTGCCGCCGAACGACTTCCCGGTGTTCGCCGTGCGCGAATGGGCCTACCGGTTCTACGAGCAGCGCCGGTTGGAACGCGACGGCGCGTGGTGGCGGCTCGCCTGGCCCGGCGGCGTGGCACTCGTGCTCGCCGGTCTCACTGTTCTGGTCGGGCTCCGCTGGCCGTTGCCGCAGGACGACGTGACCCTGGGCTGTGCCGTGGTGCTCACGGCAGCGGCGGTGGGCTTCAGCGTCGGCGGGATCATCCGCTGGCGCGCAGTCCTCCTGCGGCGCAAGGCCGCCCGGGCTCGTCCGGCCTCGTTGGACGACCTGCCGAGCGCAGCCCGCGCCCTGGTGCTCGACTCGCCGCGTCTTCGCTTCCGCCGACCGGCTGACGCTGCAGGATTCTCGGCCCTGCGCGACGACGTGGCCGCCCAGGCACCGGTGGGCCGCTTCGCCGCGGCCGTCCTCGTGTGGGCGCTCGTGATGCAACAGCAGGGAGCGGGAACCCTGGAGGACTGGGTCCGCGGGCGAGCGGGCTGAGGCCCCTCCCGGGCGGGCCGGCCGCTCGCTCAGCCGCCCCCGCCCGACCCGAGCGCCCCGACCGCCTTGGCCACGACGAGCAGCGCCGTGAGCAGTGCCGCCGTGGCCTCCAGGCCCATGAGGCACTTCGCCCGCGGTGACAGCGGCATGGTGTCGGTCGGGCTGAACGCGCTGGAGTTCGTGAGGGACACGTAGAGGTAGTCCACGAAGTGCGGGCGCCAGTTGCTGCTGACGCTCGACCCGGCCGCCACCTCCTGCACCGCGTCCTGGTTCTCGTCCTGCGAGAAGCGCCAGTCGGCGGGAGGCAGCCGGTCACGGCTGACCGTCTGGCGGGCCACCGGCCCTCCGCGGTCGACCTCCCAGAAGAGCAGCCCGAACCCGATGACGTTGGTCAGCCACACCTGCATGCCGGCGACGAGGAGCGGCGTGCCCCCCGCGTCCGACGAACCGAGCGACGCCACGAGCATGCCGAGCGCCACGAGGTTCGTCGCGATCACCAGGCCGGCCAGCCCGATGGAGGCGGCTCGCGACCACCGGGTCTGGCGCACGAGCCGCCGGGGGTTGGTGACGAGCAGGGTCGCCAGGAGCGCGATCTCCACGATCGGGATCGCCAGGCGAGGGCCCACGAGCAGGGACTCCGGCAGGGCGGCATACGCGGCTGCTGCCACGACGACCGCGAGCGCCGGCGGGACGCGGTTCTCCCCCCGGCTCGACCGCGGCTCCCGGTGGCGGCGGCGTCTGGTGCGAGGCATGGGCCCAAGGTAGCCCGGCAACGTTGGACCGAGGCTTGCGCGCGCCGAGGCCCGACCTCATCCTTGGAGCGTGGATCGCACGGACGAGCTCAAGGCGCTGGCCGACGTGCAGGCTCGCTTGCAGGAACGCTTCCCCGAGCTCGACTCCGAGGTGGTCGAGGCGGCCGTCCGGCTGTCGCACTCGCGGCTCACCGGACGGGTGCGCGACTTCGTGCCGGTGCTCGTCGAGCACGCGGCCCGCGACCGGCTCGCCTTCGCCGTCCGCGACGGCGACACCACCGGCGACACCCCCGACGAGGTCCATTCGGGTGGGACCGCGGCCACCCCGTCGCCGGGCGGCACGGGCTCGCATGACCGATCGCAGGGCTGAGGCGCTCGTCGACCTCTGGCTACGCAAGCCGACGGCCGCCACCGCGGACGTCGAGGCGTCCGGCCCGGAGCTGCTCGACGACGTGGAGCTCGCGCGGTGGAGGCGCTTCACGCACGCGGCGAGCGCCCGGTCGTATGCCGTCGCGCACGCCTTGGCGCGCAACGAGATCGGTCGGCTGGTGGGACGGGACCCGGCGTCGATCCGGTTCGACCGCACGTGCGAGACGTGCGGCGCGCAGCACGGCCGGCCGCGCCTGCTCGACGATCCGGAGCTGCACCTGTCGCTGAGTCGCACGCCCGGCCTCGTCGCCGTGGCGCTGTCGCGCTCCGGTCCCGTCGGCGTCGACGTCGAGCCACGGGCGGCGGCCTCGTTCGAGGGGTTCGACGAGGTCGCGCTCCACCCGGACGAACGGGCGCCCCGGACGGCAGCCGCGACCGAGCGGGTCACGGCGTGGGTGCGCAAGGAGGCGGCGCTCAAGGCCCTCGGCGTGGGGCTGCGCGTCGACCCGGCGAGCATCCGCACCCCGGAGGAGGGCCG
>JABFXB010000474.1 GCA_013361975.1 Dermatophilaceae bacterium | reverse complement strand
GATGCGTGAGACCGGCCGTGACATGAAGGTGAAGTACAAGGAGACCGCCCGCGGCGGCCTGGCCGTCAACGTCATCGAGTGCTGACGACCGGCCGACCGGTCAACGGCTGATCGTCGCCTCGACGTCGATCTGGCCCAGCTTCGCCGGGTTGCGCACGGCGTAGATGCGGTGGATGCGGCCGCCCTCGACGACGAAGCTGATGGCGGTGTCGTAGCCGTCGTCGGTGCCGACGATCCGCGCCCCGACCGCACCGTTGAGCAGCACCTGGAGGATCCGGGCCCCCGGCGCCAGCCGACCGAACGGTCGCAGCAGGTTCGCGACCTTCTTGGCGCCGACCACGGGGTTGACCACGGCCTGCACCACTCCGCCGCCGTCGGCCACCAGCACGACGTCGGGGGCCAGCACGTCCAGCAGCTCCTGCAGCTCGCCACCGGTCACTGCCGCCAGGAACCGCTCGACGACCTCCTGCTGCTCGCGCCGGCCGACGTCCATCCGCGGCCGTCGCGCGGCGACGTGCTCACGCGCGCGGTGCCCGATCTGCCGGACCGCGGCCGGCGACTTGCCCACGGCGTCGGCGATCTCGTCGTAGGGGGTGTCGAACACCTCGCGCAGCACGAAGACGGCCCGCTCGGTCGGGGTCAGCGTCTCGAGGACGGTCAGCATCGCCATGGACACGCTCTCGGCGAGCTCTGCGTCCTCGGCCAGGTCGGGCGCGGTGAGCAGCGGCTCGGGCAGCCACGCGCCGACGTACTCCTCGCGCCGGCGTGCGTTCGACCGGAGCCGGTCCAGCGCCTTGCGGGTCACCATGCGCACGAGGAACGCGCGCGGGTGCTGCACGTCGGCGCGTCCCTCGTCACCGAGCGCGTCCCACCGCAGCCACGTCTCCTGCACGACGTCCTCGGCGTCGGCCGCGGAGCCGAGCATCTCGTAGGCCACGGTGAAGAGCAGCCCACGGTTGTCGAGAAACGGGTCGCCGGACGGTGTCACGCCGTCGACCCTACGGCCGGACGCGCCGCCAGCGGCTTGAGGCCGCACGCCGCCGCGAAACCGTCGGACTCGATGCCGAGGGCGACGTTCGCGCGGGTCGTGAGGTTGGCGAACGCGATGACGGCGGTCAGCTCGACGATCGCCGCCTCGCCGAGCTGGCCGACCAGCGACGCCACCATCTCGTCGGAGACCGTCGGCTCCGTCTCTGTCATCGCCTCCGCGTAGGCCAGCACCTCGCGCTCGAGCGGCGAGAACGCGTCGGACTCGCGCCAGCGCGGGATCTCGTGGGCCTTGGCCAGGTCGAGGTGCTTGTTGTGCGCCTCGAAGTAGTTGAAGTCGAGGCACCAGCTGCAGCCGACCTGCGAGGCGACCGCCATGTGGGCGAAGGACTTCAGCTGCTCGTCGCACGCGTCCCACTTCTGCAGCTTGGCCCCGACGGACGTCATCCCCATGAGCACCTTCTGGTTGTGCCAGTAGACGCCGAGCGAGGTGGGCACCCGGCCCAGCGTCTTCCTGGCGAAACGCTTGATGACGGCGCCCTTGAGGCCGGTGATCTGGGCGGCGGGGATGCGGGTCGAATCGGTCATGTCGTCCTCCTGCTGTCGGTCGCGTCTGCGGGTTCGACATCAAGACGCCGACCGCCTGCGAGTTGTGACACCCGCCCGTGAGATCCCAAGTGACCCCAGCAGCCACTCGCGTCTGCCGGGGCCCTGTCGGTCTCGACCGATGGAAGCCGGCTGAGTCGTGGGTCACATCGGCGGCACGCGCGGGACGAGTCGTGGGTCACGGTGTGCGACAGTCACCTCGTGGCCTCATCGACGACGCCCGCGTCCTCGCCCCTGCCGACCCCGGCCTTCTTCCTCGCCGGTGGCACCGGCATCTCTGCCGAGACGCTCGGCAACATGATGCTCCAGCAGTTCCCGTCGGTCACCTTCACGCGGCGGAAGATCCCGTTCATCACGACGGTCGAGCAGGCGCGCCAGGTCGTGACGGAGCTCGACGCCGCCATGACCGACAGCGTGACGCCGCTCGTCTTCTCCACGGTGTCCGACGAGGAGATCCGCGGCGAGCTGCAGAAGACGCGGTGTGCCTTCATCGACCTCTTCGGCTCACACCTGGCCACGGTCGAGCACGTCCTCCACGTCAACGCCGTCCACCGGGTCGGCGCCCTCCACGGCGTGGGCGACGTCGGCCGCTACGAGGCACGCATGCGCGCCGTCGAGTACGCCATGGAGCACGACGACGGGCAGAGCATGCGCAACCTCGAGCAGGCGCAGCTGATCCTCATCGCGCCCTCCCGGTGCGGCAAGACGCCGACGTCGATCTATCTCGCGCTGCAGCACGGCATCAAGGTCGCGAACTACCCGCTGGTCGAGGAGGACTTCGAGTCGAGCGACCTCCCGCGCCCCGTCCGGCCGTATGCCGCCAAGTGCTTCGGCCTGCTGTCCACCGCCGCGCGCCTCAGCCAGGTGCGCGGTGAGCGCCGCCCCGGATCGCGCTACGCGACCCTCGCCCAGTGCAGCTACGAGCTGCGCCGGGCCGAGGCCATGTACCGCGCCCACAAGGTGCCCGTCGTCAACTCCTCCGCGATGTCGGTCGAGGAGATCGCGGCCGTCATCATGCAGAGCCGCGCGCTCGGCACCGGCTGACCGCATCCACCGACCATCCCGAACACCTGAGTCGCACCACCGCACCACCTAACGGAAGGACCCTGCTGTGACCGAGAACGTGAAGAGGTTCGCCGACCTCGGACTGGGCGATGTGGAGCTGGTCGGGGGCAAGAACGCCTCCCTCGGC
>JABFXB010000370.1 GCA_013361975.1 Dermatophilaceae bacterium | reverse complement strand
GCGTGTAGCCCTCCCACGTCACTGTGGCACCCGAGACGACGTCGATGTCGGCCGACTGGGCCTGGACCGCCTCATCGTTGTAGACGGGCACGGCGCGCGAGTTGATCATCTGGTCGTGGCGGTCCTCCCACGGCACCTGGAGCACCTCGGAGGCGGTGATCTTGCCGTCGGTCACGGTGATCTTCACCTGGACGTTCCCGAAGCGGGTCGTCACGGCGTCGCCCTCGACGGTGGTCGAGCCGGAGGCCTTCGCTGCCGAGCCGGACGAGCCCGAGGTTCCTGACGATGCGTCGCTGGAGTCGGTGGCCGTGCCGCCGGCGGCAGCGGCGGGTTCCTGGCCCGACGAGTCGCCGGAGGAGGCGGACGAGGACCCGGAGGACGAGCCGCTGCTCTCCGCCGTCTTGCTCGTGGTGGTCACCTGTCGGCTCTCCGCCGCCACCACGGCGGTCGAGGAGCGGGAGGTGCTGTAGCTGAAGAGGAGGACGAGCACCGTGACGGTGCTCATGGCCCAGAGGACGATGCGGCGCATGTGGGTCTCGTTTCGGGTTTCGGGGGTCAGTAGCTGAAGCGTTCGTGGTGGACGGCCTCGCGCGGCACGCCGGCCTCGTGGGCTGCGGCGATGACGGCACCCATCCAGGCCGGGTTGCCGCAGACGTAGACGTCGCGGTCGGCGATGTCGGGCGCGATCCTCAGCAGGGCCTCCGCGTCGCCGAGCTGCGCAGCGTCGATGGGCAGCCAGCTGGTCCGGTCGCGCCTGCGGTGGCCCACGACGGCCACCACGCGGCCGCCCTTGGAGCGGGCGAGCTCGAGCAGCTCGTCGCCGAGCACGATGTCCGCCTGGCTGCCGACGCGGTAGATGACGACGACCCCGTCGGGCGCAGGCGGGAGATCCTCGAGGATGGCCCGCAGCGGGGTGATCCCGATGCCGGCGCCGATGAGGACGGTCCTCGAGCCGGTGCGCACGCCCGTGTGCAGGCGGCCGTAGGGGCCCTCGACGAGTACCTGCGTGCCAGGACGGAGGGTCGCGAGGCGTTCGCTGGAGGTGCCGACGTGTTCGACGGTGATGCGCAGCGACCGGCCGTCCGGCGCTGCGGACAGGGAGTAGGGGTTGGCGCGGGTCCAGCCCGGTCCGTCGAGGAAGCGCCACTGGAAGAACTGGCCGGCGCGCACGGGCAGCCGGTCGAGGTGGCGGCCCGTCACCACGACCGAGGTGACGGTGGGCGACTCGGCGACGACGTGGGAGACCGCGAGGCGGTGACGGCGTGAGCGCACGACCGGCAGGGCGACGCGGAAGGTGACCACAGAGACGAGCGCGGCGGCATACAGCCCCCACCAGAAGACCGTCGCGGCGGGCGACGACGTGAAGTCCTGTCCGGTCCAGAGCTGGTGCGGCAGGGCGAGCCCGGCGCCGAGGTAGGCGTACAGGTGCAGCAGGTGCCACGACTCGTAGCGCAGCCGCGCCCGCGCCCGCTTGACCGAGGTGACGACCACCAGAACGAGGGCGATCGTGCCCGCGAGGGCCAGCAGCATGCCCGGCGAGTGCAGCACCTCGTCGACGAACGTCCCGACGACACCGAGGTCGGTGCCGGCGCTGTAGCCCACGATGGTCAGCACGATGTGGGCGAGCATGAGGTTGAACGAGGTGAAGCCGACGAGGCGGTGCACCCGGGCGAGCTCGTCCTGGCCCCAGGCCTGCTCGACGAAGGGGATGCGGGCCATGAGCAGCACCTGCAGGAGCATGAGCACCGAGGCGACCAGACCGCTCAGTCGGCCGAGGTTCGTCAGGGTCTCGCCGAGAGAAGCGAAGGCCGTGAGCCCTCCACCGGCGACCCAGAGAGCCACCACGAAGAGCGTTGCGCCCCAAGCGAACACGGCAGAGGCGTCGCGCCACCAGCGCGGCGTGGGGGTGAGTGCCCGGTGGGGGCTACGGGGCGCGGAGTGTTCCCGGGGCTCGGGTAGGGCGAGCGAGGTCATGACACCGAGGCTCGGGTCGCAACCTGTGCGAGTGCTGTGCCGGCCGGATGGCAGGCGTGTGAGTCACCGGCCGCCGTATGCCGTGCGGCACCCGCAGTGCCCCCTCAGCTCCACCAGCCGAGGAGGCTGCCGCCGATCTTGACGATGAAGGCGCTGACGACGACCACGAAGACGCCGCGCACGAAGCCGCTCCCCCGCGCGACGGCGGTGCGGGCTCCGACGTAGCCGCCGACGAGGTTCGTGGCCGCGATGACGACGCCGACCTTGAGCAGCACCAGGCCCATCGGCGCGAAGATCGTCAGCGCGCCGAGGTTCGTGGCGAGGTTGGCGATCTTCGCCTTGGCGCTGGCCTCGAGGAAGTTGTAGCCGAGGAGGCCGACGAGCGCGAAGACGAGGAAGCTGCCGGTGCCCGGGCCGAGCGCACCGTCGTAGCCGCCGATGACGAAGCCGGTGAGCATGGCCAGGACGGTGTGACGGGCGCCGTGGAAGCGGCGGATCGACTCCTTGCCGAGGTCGGGCTTGAAGAGCGTGTAGGCGCCGACCACGACGAGGAGCACGAGGATGATCGGGTTGAAGGCCGACTTCGGGATGTGGAGTCCGATGAGGGCCCCGCCGATGGACCCGACGTACGCGACAGCCGCCATCGGCAGCGCCGTGCGCAGGTCGGGGCGCACCCGGCGGTAGAAGGTCACCGAGCTCGTCGTCGTGCCGAAGACCGAGCCGAACTTGTTGGTCGCCAGCAGCTGCGCCGGTGTCGCGCCGGGCAGCCCGACGAGCAGGGCCGGCAGCTGCACGAGGCCCCCGCCACCGACGAC
>JABFXB010000367.1 GCA_013361975.1 Dermatophilaceae bacterium | reverse complement strand
GGAAGGAGGCCTCTGTACGTTTTCGCCCGCCCCTGAGAAAGCCCTCCACGCGCGGCGACGCGGGCGTGAACGTTGCGCCAACGGCGGCCGCCGGGGAGCCGACGATCGTTCGTCGACGCGCTTCCAGCGCGGGCGTTCGCGACGGGATCAGGCGTACGCGATGGGCGATGCCGTCACTGGGCAGCTCCCGGACCCGGCTGCGTCGTGATGTCCCCGGGCATGGAGGGCAGCCCCGCACCGGGCGCACTCGAAGTGCGAGGTGACGTCGCCACCGGCTTCTACGGGGTCCTGCTGTGCAACGTCCTCCCGACAAACGAAGCAGGACCCGACGAAAACACGTCGGGTCCTGCTTCGGTTCTGGCGGTGGCGGTGGGATTTGAACCCACGGTGGAGTTACCCCCACACACGCTTTCGAGGCGTGCTCCTTAGGCCGCTCGGACACGCCACCGGGAGAGACCTTACCCGAGCCTGCGGCCCTCGAAGAAATCGACGAGGAGGGCGGCCGACTCCTCGGCCATGACGCCACCGACGACGTCGACGAGGTGCGTGGCGAGCGGGTCGCGGGTGAGGTCCCAGACCGAGCCGCACGCCCCGGCCTTCGGGTCCCAGGCACCGAAGACGACACGCTCCACGCGCGCCGCCATCGCGGCCCCGGCGCACATCACGCACGGCTCGAGCGTGACGACGAGCGTGCACCCGTCGAGGCGCCACCCGTCGACGGACTGCGCCGCCTCGCGGAGAGCGACGACCTCCGCGTGCCCGGTGGGGTCACGGAGCTCCTCGCGGATGTTGCGCCCGCGGCCGATGACCGAGCCGTCGGCGTCGACGACGAGGGCGCCGACCGGCACGTCCTCCGAGCCGGCTGCCGCGGCGGCGAGCTCGAGCGCCCGGCCCATCCACTCGGCATACGTCTCGGGAGAGGGTGCGGAGCTCCTGCCGGGGGTCTCGGATCGCTTGGCCACGCGCTAAGTTTCCACCCATGGACGTCCACGTCGCAGACCACCCGCTCATCGCCCACAAGCTGACCTATCTGCGCGACAAGAGGACGGACAGCCCCACCTTCCGCCGGCTCGCCGAGGAGCTCATGACGCTCCTCGCCTACGAGGCGACGCGTGACGTCCGTGTCGAGCCGTTCGAGATCGAGACGCCCGTCGCCGCGACGACCGGCATCAAGCTGAGCAACCCGAAGCCGCTCATCGTCCCGATCCTGCGCGCGGGCCTCGGCATGCTCGAGGGCATGGTCAACCTGCTGCCGAGCGCCGAGGTGGGCTTCCTCGGCATGCAGCGCAACGAGGAGACCCTCGAACCGGTCACCTACGCCAACCGCCTGCCCGACGACCTCACCGGCCGGCAGGTGTTCGTGCTCGACCCGATGCTCGCCACGGGCGGCTCGATGGCCGACGCCATCAAGTACCTCGTCGACCGCGGCGCCGACGACATCACCGCCGTCTGCCTGCTCGCGGCCCCGGAGGGCGTCGACCACCTGCGCGAGCAGACCGAGCCGCTCGAGGTTCCGGTGAAGGTCGTTCTCGGCACGATCGACGAGAGGCTGAACGAGAAGGGCTACATCGTCCCCGGCCTCGGCGACGCGGGTGACCGCCTCTACGGCGTCGTCTGACAGCTCGTTGCGTATGCCGCCGGGCCCGGCTCGGCGGTCAGGGCAGGGTGTCGCCCCACTCGGCGTCACGAGCAGCGCGGTAACGCTCCCCGGCCTTCTTCGACACGACCTCCCGACCAGCGGTCCCGTCGGGCCTGCACACGTGAAACTCGACGAAACCCTTGCGCTTCAACGGGTGTCGCAGGATCCGCCCCGAATGCGGTTGCACTGCAAGCGGTTCCGCGACCTCGGGACGTGCCGCCGCCACCCACGAGAACTTCTCGTCCTCGTAGGACAGCTCGGCACCCTTGAGCCGCCGGTGCTCGGCCGAGCGGTTGACCCGCGCCGCGAAGTGGCACCAGTCGGAGCCGACCAACGGGCACTCGTCGGCATGCGGGCAGGGACCGATGATCGTCCAACCGGCGGCGAGCATCGCTGAACGCACGCGCAGCACCCGCGCATAGCCGTCGGGGGTGCCCGGCTCGGCGACGACGACGGAGCGGCCGCGCTGCATCGCGTCGGCGACGAGCGCCTCCTGCGCGCGCTCGTCCAGCTCGCTGAGCACGTAGGAGACGGTGACGAGGTCGGCCTGCTGCTGCGGCCATTCGCCGGCGACGGCGCGGGCGAAGGTGGCGCCGGCCAGCACCTCGGACGGCGCCTGCCGCACGAGGTCGCGACCGAGGGCGAGGGCGTCCTCCACCTGGTCGAGCACCGTCACCGACTCGAGCGAGGAGAACGCGCCCGCCGCGGCCCAGGCCGCCGCCCCGGTTCCGCCGCCGAGGTCGAGCAGCGACCGCGGCGCCAGGCCGCGTTCCGCGAGGTCGCCCAGCACCCGCGAGAGCGCCGCGTGCGTTGCCGGCATCCGGTAGGCGGCGTAGGCGGCGACGTGCACCTGCGACGCGAGGATCGGGGCCGTCGCCGGGGCCACCGAGCGGTAGCGAGAGACCAGGGCCTCGGTCGCGCGAGCCAGGTCGCGCTCGCCCACCCCGCGCACGGCGCGCGTGAGCGCGTCCCGGAGCTCGGCGGCATACGCTGGCGTTCGCGACACCCGAGGAGGATAGCCGCGGACACGCGGGCTCGACGCCCCTCCGGCACCCCACCTGCCACGTACGGCACACTGGTCCCACCCCTGTGCCGTGGGGCTGTCAGGGCAGCCTGCGCCACCTTCCCTCCAAGGAGCGACACACCATGGGCCCC
>JABFXB010000188.1 GCA_013361975.1 Dermatophilaceae bacterium | reverse complement strand
TGCCGGGTCCTCGGCCCGCGTCACGGCGGTCGCGAGCAGCACCGCGTCGCAGCCGAGCTCCATGGCGAGGGCCGCGTCCGACGCCGTGCCGATGCCGGCGTCGAGGACGACGGGCACGTCCACGGCGTCACGGACCAGCTCGATGGCGTGCGGGTTGCGGATGCCGAGGCCGCTGCCGATCGGTGAACCGAGCGGCATGACCGCTGCGCAGCCGGCGTCGACGAGGCGGCGCGCCACCACGGGGTCGTCGGTCGTGTAGGGCAGCACGACGAAGCCGTCGCGCACGAGCTGGTCAGCCGCGTCGACGAGCTCGACGACGTCGGGCAGCAACGTGCGGTCGTCGGCGACGATCTCGAGCTTGACCCAGTCGGTGCCGAGGGCCTCGCGCGCCAGCCGTGCGGTGAGCAGCGCCTCGCGTGCCGTGCGACAGCCGGCAGTGTTGGGCAGCACCGAGACGTCGCAGCGGTCGAGCACGTCGAGCAGGCCGCCGGCTCCGCCCTGCGGGACCCGACGCATGGCCACGGTGACGACGTCGGCGCCCGAGGCCCACACGGCGGCCTCGAGCGAGGCATGGCTCGTGGCACCGCCGGTGCCGAGGACCAACCGCGAGCGCAGCACGCGGCCCGCGATGACGAGGGGGTCCTGCGGGTCGGGAGAGGTGGTGGCTGCGGCGTCCATCGTCAGCCTCCCTGCATCGCGGTCACGACGTCGACCCGCGCGCCGACGGTCACGACCGTCGCGGCCCAGGCCGAGCGGGGGACGACGACCTGGTCGATCGCCACCGCGACTCCCCGGGGCGCCAGCCCCAGCTCGTCGAGGATGTCACGCACGGTCGTGCCGGGCCGCACGAGGCGTGCGGCGCCGTTGAGGTGGATCGTCATGCGTGCTCCTTGTGGCAGAGGCGTCGGGCGGCAAGGGGGTCGGTTGACCGGGGTGGCAGCCGTCCCTCGACGTGCGCGAGGACGGCGTCGGCGGTGAGGGGCGCGAGCAGCACGCCGTCACGCCCGTGGCCGCTCGCGAGGACGAGCCCCTCGACGCACGTCGGGCCCACGAGAGGGAGGTTGTCGGGGGTCGCGGGCCGCAGGCGCGCGGTGGTCTCGAGGAGCGTTGCCTCGGCCAGCTCGGGCACGACCTCGATGGCGTCGTGGAGCAGGTCGTGGACGGCGCCGGCGGTCACCGACGTGTCCGCCCCGACGTCCTCGCTCGTGGCACCGACCACGACCTCGCCGCCGGGTCGTGGCACGACGTAGACCTCCCGACCGCGCACGGTTGCACGGACGGTGTGGGCCAGGACCCCCGGCGGCGCGCCGAGTCTGAGCACCTGCCCCTTGAGAGGACGGACCGGGACCTTGTGGGGGAGCGCCGCCACGAGGGCCGACGCCCAGCCCGCGGCCACGACGACGACGTCCGCCTCGTGGGTGTCGCCGGCGTCAGCGGCCCCCGCGCCCCTGGCTGTCCCAGCGTGTACGCCGGGGGCCGGCCGAGCGCGTACGCCGGAGGCCCGCCCGTCGCGTACGTCGGGTTCGACCTCGAGCGGGAGGACGGCACCGCCGCTCGCGACGACGGAGCGCGCCAGGGCACGCGCGACCACGCGCGGGTCGACGGCCGGCTCGTCGAGCCGCACCGCAGCCCGCACCCGCGGCGACAGCGCCGGCTCCAGGCGCCGGGCGGAACGGGAGGTGAGCTTCTCGACCTGACAGCTGCGGCGCTCGAGGTGTCGTGCGTGCCGGACGAGGGCGACCTCGTCGTCGGCGTCGAGGGCGACGAGCAGGGTCGCGTGGGGGCGCAGCTCGATGAGCTCACCCTCGGCCAAGGTCAGGTCGGCGGCGAAGCGCGGCCACTCGCGTACGGCTGCCAGGCCGGTCAGGAGCAGGTCGTCCTGGCCGAAGACGGCCTCGCTCGCCGGCGCGAGCATCCCGGCGGCGGCGTGCGTCGCCCCACCCGCCACGTCCGGGTCGAACACGGTGACGGTGTGCCCACGCTCGGCGAGCCGCCAGGCGCAGGCGAGACCGATGATCCCGCCACCGATGACCGCGACGCGCCGTCCGCCTGACTGTCGCGCCCCCGAGGGCGCGGGCGCGGGGCTCAACGGCTGGCGGTGGGGGCCTCGGAACCGGACCGCGGCGCCGGTGGCACCGCCAGTGGTGTCGGTGGGCTCCCGAGCGCGGCAGCGAGCGCGGCCGCAGCGGCAGCCGGATGGATGGCCTCGCTCACGGCCCCGACGACGGCGACACCGTGCACACCGGCCGCGCGAAGCGCCGGCACACGGGCCGCCGTCACCCCGCCGACCGCGATGACCGGCAGTCTCGTCGCCGCCGCCACAGCGGCCACTCCCTCGGGACCGAGCGGGTCGGGCAGCCCGGGCTTCGTCGTGGTCGGGTAGGCCGGGCCGACGCCCAGGTAGCTGGCACCGGAGTCGTCGGCGGCGCGCGCCGCGACGGCGTCACGCACGGTCGCCCCGATGACGAACCCGGCAGGGCTGATGGTGCGCACGAGACCGACGGGGAGGTCGGACGCGCCGAGGTGGACGCCGTCGGCGTCCGCGGCGATCGCGACGTCTACGCGGTCGTCGACGACCACGAGGCAGCCGGCCGGGCGGGCCACCGCCAGCACGGCGCGCGTGAGGGCGAGGTGGTCGCGGTCGGAGAGGTCCTTGGCCCGGACCTGGATCGCGCAGGGGCCGCTCGCGACGACGGCTCGGACGTCGGGCAGCGGGTCCCGGCCGCCTCGGGTGTCGGTGAGGACGTGCAGGGCGGGGACGAGGCCCCGGGTGCTTCGTGGCATGGACGCGACTCCT
>JABFXB010000157.1 GCA_013361975.1 Dermatophilaceae bacterium | reverse complement strand
CGTCAGAAGCTCGCGACCGGTGCCTACTCGGGCGCCGACTACGTGACCATCGACTGACGGTCCGCCACGTCAGCCGACTGCCCTTGACTGCACAGACCGAGCTCACGAAAGACACCCTGATGCCCACGTTCGAGTACGCCCCGGCGCCCGAGTCGCGCGCGATCGTCACGATCGAGAAGTCCTACGGCCTCTTCGTCGACGGCGCGTTCACTCGCCCCAAGGCCACGTTCGCCACGATCAACCCGGCCGACGAGACGGTGCTCGCAGAGGTCAGCCAGGCCGGCCCGAAGGACGTCGACAAGGCGGTGGCCGCAGCTCGCCGCGCCTACGAGGGCGTGTGGGGCCGGATGTCCGGCGCCGAGCGCGGCAAGTACCTCTTCCGCATCGCCCGCATCCTCCAGGAGCGGGCCCGTGAGTTCGCCGTCCTCGAGACCCTCGACAACGGCAAGCCCATCAAGGAGACCCGCGACGTCGACGTGCCGACGGCGGCCGCGCACTTCTTCTACCACGCCGGCTGGGCCGACAAGCTGGCGTATGCCGGCCTGTCCGCCGGCGGGGCCGAGGCACCCCGACCGCACGGTGTCGTCGGCCAGGTGATCCCGTGGAACTTCCCGCTGCTCATGCTCGCCTGGAAGATCGCGCCGGCCCTCGCGACCGGCAACACCGTGGTGCTCAAGCCGGCCGAGACGACGCCGCTGTCGGCGCTGCTGTTCGCCGAGGTCTGCCAGCAGGCCGACCTGCCCGCAGGTGTCGTCAACATCATCACCGGCGACGGCCGCACCGGGCAGGCGCTCGTCGAGCACCCCGACGTCGACAAGGTCGCCTTCACCGGCTCGACCGAGGTCGGCAAGATGATCGCGCGCTCGATCGCCGGCACCTCGAAGAAGGCGACCCTCGAGCTCGGCGGCAAGGCCGCCAACATCGTGTTCGACGACGCCCCCGTCGACCAGGCCGTCGAGGGCATCGTGGGCGGCATCTTCTTCAACCAGGGCCAGGTCTGCTGTGCCGGCTCGCGCCTGCTCGTGCAGGAGAACGTGCACGACCAGGTCATCGCCAAGCTCAAGCGCCGCCTCGGCACGCTCCGCGTGGGTGACCCGATGGACAAGAACAGCGACCTCGGCGCCATCAACAGCAAGGCCCAGCTCGACCGGATCACTGCCCTCGTCGAGGCCGGGGTCGCCGAGGGAGCCGAGCGATGGAGCCCTGAGTGCTCCTTGCCCGCAAAGGGATTCTGGTTCCCGCCGACGGTGCTCACCGGCGTCTCGCAGACGCACCGTGTCGCCACCGAGGAGATCTTCGGCCCGGTGCTGTCGGTGCTGACGTTCCGCACGCCCCAGGAGGCGGTGGCCAAGGCGAACAACACGGCATACGGCCTCTCCGCCGGCGTCTGGACGGAGAAGGGATCGCGCATCCTCTGGATGGCCGACCAGCTCAAGGCCGGTGTGGTCTGGGCCAACACGTTCAACCGCTTCGACCCGACGTCGCCGTTCGGCGGCTACAAGGAGTCGGGCTATGGCCGCGAGGGCGGCCGCCACGGCCTCGAGGCCTATGTCACCACTGCCCCTGCGACATCCTCCACACAGCTGACGGGAGCCACCCGATGACTCGCCTCGACGTGCGCAAGACCTACAAGCTCTACATCGGCGGCAAGTTCCCGCGCAGCGAGTCGGGCCGCTCCTACGAGATCGTCTCCGCCAAGGGCGAGTTCCTCGCCAACGCGTCGATGGGCTCGCGCAAGGACGTCCGCGACGCCGTCGTGGCGGCCCGCTCCGCGCTGTCGGGCTGGGCCGGTGCGACCCCCTACAACCGCGGCCAGGTGCTCTACCGCGTGGCCGAGGTGCTCGAGGGACGTCGCGCCCAGTTCATCGAGGAGGTCGCGGCCGGCGAGGGCCTGTCGGCGCGTGCGGCCGGTGCCGCGGTCGACGCCGCCACCGACCGAGTCGTCTGGTATGCCGGCTGGACCGACAAGATCGCCCAGGTGCTCGGCAACCTCAACCCCGTCGCCGGGCCCTTCTTCAACGTCTCAGCTCCCGAGCCGACTGGCGTCGTGGGCATCCTTGCGCCGCAAGGCTCCTCGCTCCTCGGGCTGGTGTCGGTCATCGCCCCCGTCATCGCCTCGGGCAACACGGCGGTCGTCGTGACGTCCGCCGACCGTCCACTCCCGGCCGTCACGCTGGGTGAGGTGCTCGCCACCTCCGACGTCCCCGGCGGTGTCGTGAACATCATCACCGCCCGCACGGCCGAGGTCGCCTCCTGGCTCGCCTCGCACCGTGACGTCAACGCCATCGACCTGACCGGCGTGGCCGGCGCCGACGGCGTCGACTGGGCCGCCCTCGAGGCCGAGGCCGCCGGCAACCTCAAGCGCGTCTACCGTCCGACCCTGGTCGACGGCCGCCCGGTCGAGCCCGACTGGAACGCCGACCCTGGCCTGGGCCGCATCCGCGCCTTCGTCGAGACCAAGACCGTCTGGCACCCCAAGGGACTCTGAGCAGCCGGTGCGGAGCGCACGAGGAGGACGACGGGTGGGCTCCCTCGACGACGCGGCCGACAGCCGACGCCGCGTCATCCTGCTCACCGGCCCGAGCGGGTCGGGCAAGAGCCGGCTCTCGGCACGGCTCAACGCCGCCTACGGCTGGCCTGTCGTCCGGCTCGACGACTTCTACCGGGAGGCGAGCGACCCGGCGCTGCCCCGCTCCCCCCTCGGCATAGCCGACTGGGACCACCCCGACTCCTGGGACGCCGGCGCGGCCGTCTCTGCCCTGCGGGCTCTCGTCGACGACGGCTCGGTCGAGGTGCCGGTGTACGACATCGGCGC
>JABFXB010000025.1 GCA_013361975.1 Dermatophilaceae bacterium | reverse complement strand
ATCGTCCAGGAGCAGGCCCAGACCTCGGTCAACGTGCCCTACCTCGACTCGGTGCTCTACCTGCTCGGCATCTCGCGCGAGGAGATCGAGGAGGCCGACATCGACGACGGCACGCCGACCCAGGCTCCGCCCGTCCCGCACCACGGTCACTAGGCTGGCGCGATGCAGACCGTGGCCACCTCGTCAGCAGCCCCACACCCTGACGGCGTCCGGCGCACGCTGCTCGTCATCGGTGGCGCCGAGGACCGCATCGGCCGCTCCGTGGTGCTCAAGCGCTTCGTCAAACTCGCCGGGGGCCGCCGCTCGCACATCGTCGTGATCCCGACCGCCTCGTCGTTCGCGGACGAGGTGTCCGAGGCGTACCGCGACGTCTTCACCCGGCTGCGCGGGGGTGACGTGTCGGTGGTCAACCCGGCAACCCGGCGTGACTCCAACGATCCTGCGATGGTCGAGCTGCTCGACAGCGCGACCGGGGTCTTCCTCACCGGCGGCAGCCAGGTCAAGCTCGCCCAGAACGTCGTGGGCACCCCCGTCGGCGACGCCATCGTGCGCGCCTACGAGCGCGGCGCCGTCGTCGCCGGCACCTCCGCCGGCGCATCGATCATGAGCCGTTTCATGATCTCGCTCGGCGAGGAGGGGCTCACGCCGCGCCAGCGCGCCAGCCAGATCTCGGCCGGCCTCGGGCTCGTCGAGGACGTCATCATCGACCAGCACTTCGACCAGCGCGGCCGCTACGGCCGGCTCATGTCGATGGTCGCAGCCTCACCGAACCTGCTCGGCATGGGCATCGACGAGAACACCGCCGCCGAGATCCGCGGCGGCACGGTCATGTCGGTCATCGGCGCCGGCTCGATCTTCGTCGTCAACGCCCGAAACGCCATCACCGACGCCCCCGACGCCCGGCGCGGTGCGCCGCTGCTCGTCTCCGGCGCGGTGGTGCACTCGCTGCCCACGGGCAGTACGTTCGACCTGGGCCACGTCGAGCTGACCGCGTTCGTCGAACGTCACCCCGACATCGAGGGCGCAGTCGTCCCGGCGAAGGTCCGGGCGGCGCGCTCCTCGACGAGCAGCGCCGCTCGCTAGTCCCGCCAGTCCAGCCCGTCCCTGAGAGTACGGTCGTGCGCGAGGTGCCCTGCGGCATACGCACGACCACGTAGGAGGAGATCCATGGCCGTCGAGGTGCCCACCCCCACAGGACCGGCCCGTCCGGACCTGAAGATCCTCGAGACCCGGATCTACCGCGGCCCCAACGTCTGGTCCTACCAGCAGGCCGTGCACCTCGTCGTCGACCTCGGCAGCCTCGAGGAGTACCCCACCGTCTCGCTCGACGGCTTCACCGACCGACTGGTCGAGCTCGTGCCCGGCCTCGAGCGGCACACGTGCTCGCTCGGTCGGCGCGGCGGCTTCATCGAGCGGCTGCGCGAGGGCACCTGGCTCGGCCACGTCGCCGAGCACGTCGCCCTCCAGCTGCAGACCCTGGCGGGCCACGACTCGCGGCGCGGCAAGACCCGCGCGGTCAAGGGCCAGCCGGGCCACTACAACGTCATCTACAGCTACACCGACGAGACCGTCGGGGTCGCCGCGGGCAAGCTCGCCGTCCGCCTCATCAACCACCTCGTCGACAGCGAGGACGGCTTCGACTTCGAGGCCGAGTTCAACGCGTTCCTCAAGCAGGCCGAACGCGTCGCGTTCGGCCCGTCGACGGCGGCGATCCTCGAGGAGGCGGCCTCCCGCGACATCCCGTTCATCCGCCTCAACTCCGCCTCGCTGGTGCAGCTCGGCCAGGGTGTCCACGCCCAGCGCATCCGGGCGACGATGACCTCCAAGACGGGCGCCCTGGCCGTCGACATCGCGAGCGACAAGGACATGACGACAAAGCTGCTCGGGTCGGCCGGTCTCCCGGTGCCCAAGCAGGAGGCCGTACGCACCCTGCGCGGCACGCTCGACGCGGCCCGACGCATCGGCTTCCCCGTCGTGGTGAAGCCGCTCGACGGCAACCACGGCCGTGGCGTGTGCCTCAACCTTCAGAGCGAGGAGGAGGTCGAGAAGGCGTACGAGATCGCCAAGGCAGAGTCGCGGCGCGGCACGATCATCGTCGAGTCGTTCGTGACCGGTCGGGACTACCGCTGCCTCATCGTCGGCGGCCGCATGCAGGCGATCGCCGAGCGGGTGCCGGCGCACGTCGTCGGCGACGGCACGCACACCGTGGCCGAGCTCGTCGAGATCACGAACGCCGACCCGCGCCGCGGCGTCGGGCACGAGAAGGTGCTGACGAAGATCAAGGTCGACGCCAACGCGCTCGAGATCCTCGCCGGCCAGGGCCACACGCTCGAGTCGGTGCCGCCCGAGGGCGAGATGGTCAAGCTGGCCCTGACCGGCAACATGTCGACCGGCGGCATCTCGATCGACCGCACCTTCGACGCGCACCCCGACAACGTCGAGATCGCCGAGGAGGCCGCGCGCATCGTGGGGCTGGACGTTGCCGGCATCGACTTCATCTGCCCCGACATCACCTACCCGGTGCGCGAGACGGGCGGGGCGATCTGCGAGGTCAACGCGGCGCCCGGGTTCCGCATGCACACCCACCCGACCGTCGGCGAGCCGCAGTTCATCGCGAAGCCGGTCGTCGACCTGCTCTTCCCGCCGGGCGCCCAGTCGCGCGTGCCGATCGTCGCCGTCACCGGCACCAACGGCAAGACGACGACCTCGCGCATGATCGCCCACATCTTCAAGGGCCTCGGTCGCAAGGTCGGCATGACCTCGACCGACGGCGTCGTCATCGACGAGCGGCTCGTCATCAAGGCCGACGCGTCGGG